>JBBQPB010000001.1:0-26958 GCA_038331435.1 Thermomicrobiales bacterium
ACCGACTGGAGGGCAGACTTTGCCTCATAGAAATTGCGCGCCATTCCTCCGGCGCCTCGACGTCCACGCGGCGGGTATTTGGCAAAGCTGACCGCCAGCTCAGCCTGTTCGGCGTTGTCGACTCGGGGAATGATGATCCCCTGAGCACCGGCATCGAGCGCACGCGCGACATTGCCATAGGAGAGATCGGTGACTCGCACCAACGGCGTCATGCCATAAAGGTGGGTGAGCTGGACCAGATTGAGCAGCATGTTCCAGTCATAGAAGTTGTGCTCCATGTCCCACCAGAGGAAGTCGTGACCGGCTTGCGCCAGCATGGCGACCCCGCCAACGGTGCGAATCTCCTCGACAATGGGACCGCTGACCCATTTGCCCGCTCCCAATTTTTGCTTCAGCGTGTTGGTTGCCATTTCCCGTACCCTCTCGCGCAGACGAATCACGTGGCGGCATTGTGGCAGACAAGTCGCAACCAACAGACGAAGGGATGCACATGGACCCAATCGACCCGCAGGTGCTCGAAGATCTGGCGCGCGCGAGCACCGCAACGATCACGACTCAGCTCTTTCAGCGAGGGTTTCGCAACACCTTCCTGAACGGCATCCGGCCATTGAATCCGAATGCGGCGCGTTTCGTGGGTGAGGCGGTCACGCTCCGCAGCATTCCGGCGCGGGAGGATCTCGACGTGGTCAGTGCGTTCCAGGATCCGAACCACCCGCAACGCAAGGCCATCGAATCGGTCGGTCCCGGCCAGGTGCTGGTCATGGATTGCCGGGGAGACCTGCGAGCGGCCAATGGCGGCGGCATTTTGACCACTCGGGCGATGAAACGCGGCGCAGTTGGCATTGTCAGCGATGGGGCGTTTCGTGATTCGCCCGAGATCGGGTGCATGAGCTTCCCGGTCTTCGCAGCGGGCGCGTCGGCAACGATCAGCCTGGCGGTGCATCACACGGTCGATATCAATGTGCCGATCGGGTGCGCGGGGGTACCGGTCTTCCCTGGCGACATTCTGGTGGGCGACGAAGAGGGCGTGGTCGTCATCCCTCGTCATCTGGCGGCCGAGATCGCTGCGCCCGCGGCGGAGCAGGAAGCGTTCGAAGCATTCATCCTCAAGAAGATCGAAGCCGGCGCTCCCCTTCCCGGAACCTACCCAGCCAACGCGGAGACGAAAGCCGAGTACGAAGCGTACAAAGCCGAACAGCGCACCTCGGAGTACGAGGCATACCGCTTCGAACAGTAACCACGAACCTCGAATCGGGCACTTGCGTCTCCCCCACTAGTGTCATCCTGAAGGTAGTGAAGGATCTCTCCGTCTCCGGGACCCAGAAACAACATACAAGATCCTTCGCGTTGCTCAGGATGACAAATGCTGGGAGAAGGCTCCCGAAGAAATCTGCTGGTGGAGACTACGCCTCCGCTTCGCCGATCTGGAAATTGGCCAGATCCTCGTAAATGGTGATGAGTGACGAGTGATCGAGTTGCCCGCGGCCGGCGACCGACAGTGCTTCGAAGAGCTGCTGCACGAGCGCGGTGACCGGCAACGGGACGCCGGTGGTCTTGCCAGCGTTCATGGCAATGTTGAGGTCCTTGCGGTGCAGATCGACCCGGAAACCGGGTGCGAACTTGCGGGAGATGACGTTCTGCCCCTTGAGCTCCATGACGCGGCTATTGGCAAGCCCGCCTCCGAGCACTTGCAGAATTTTGGCCGGATCGACGCCCGCCTTTGCGCCGAGCACCAACGCCTCGCTCATGGCGGCGAAGTTGATGGCAACCATGACCTGATTGCACGCCTTCACGACCTGACCAGCTCCAGATTCGCCGACATGCACGATGGTCTTGCCCATCTTCTCGAACAGTGGCATGGCGCGTTCGACATCCTCTGCCGTGCCCCCCACCATGATGCTCAACGCGGCGTTGACCGCTCCGGCCTCGCCACCGCTCACCGGTGCGTCGAGCGCGCGCGCATCAACCTCGGCCAGCGCGGTCGAGATATCGATCGCCGTGGCAGGAGCAATTGTGCTCATGTCGATGAGGAGCGATCCTTCGCCCATCGTCTCGATGAGCCCATTGGTTCCCAACACCACCTCGCTCACCTGAGGTGAGTCGGGCAGCATCGTGATGACGATCTTCGCTTTTTCGGCTACCTCTTTTGGCGTCGAGGCAGCGATGAATTTGTCCGACTCAGCGGTGAAAGACTGGATGGTCTCCTGGTTAAGCGTGTGGATGACGACGTCATAGCCCGCGTTCGCCAGATGGCGCGCCATTGGCTTGCCCATGATCCCAAGTCCAATAAAGCCGACTGTTTCCGCCATGAGCGAGGTCCTTTCAAGTAACGCGAGGGCAGGGACGCCCTCCACTACGGGTTGCAGTTAAACGTCGTAACCAAACCGCTTCAACCAGCCGAGACTGGCTTCGGTGGTGCTGGATGGTTTGTACTCCAGCGAGACCCAGCCGTCGTAGCCGAGCGCGTCGATCTGGTCGAATACATAGTCAAAGTTGATCTCGCCAGTACCCGGTTCGTGCCGGTCGGGGCTGTCCGCAATCTGGATATGCCCGATTTGGCCGATATGGTCGGCGAAGAACGCGATGAGATTTCCTTCCATCCGCTGCTGGTGATAGAAGTCGTATTGCAGCCGCAGATTGGGATGGCCGACTTCCTCGATCAGGGCGAGCATCTGGGTGGAGGTCGGCACCAGGAAATCGGGCGTGTCCTTGGCATTGAGCGGTTCGAGGCAGAGCGTAACCCCCTGCTTCTCGGTGGCAGTTGCGGCGTAACCCAGATTTTCCCTGACGGTTTCGAATTGCACGGAAATGGGGATATCCGAAAGCCGGCGCCCCACGATGCTATTGAACCGGGGTGCAGGCAGAATCTTCTGCACCGCAAGCGCCAGATCGACCGCCGCTCGATATTCATCCACCCGGCGCGGATCGTTGGCAAAACCCCGGTCACCGTTGGCGACATTGCCAGCCGGAATGTTGAACAGGACCAATTCGACCCCCCGGTCATCGAGGATAGCTTTGATGGCCTCCACGTCTTCGCCATAGGGATAGAGAATCTCGACGCCGGTGAATCCGGCATTCGCAGCGCGCTCGATCCGCGCAAGGAGCGGATACTCCTGATACAGCATGTTCAAATTGGCGGCAAACTTGGGCATCGATCGCTCCCGCGGCGTTCCTGGCATCGTTGTCACGCCATGCTATGCGGGAAGAGAAGTGCGGTCAACTCAGATGCAAGGAGTCAATGGTGATTCGATCGAGTCTGGCCGTAACGCGGCTATTGCGGGATCGCGGTGTGAAATACGCGTTCGGCGTGCCCGGGGAAAGTTTCCTCGGGTTACTCGATGCGCTTTATGACACGCCAGAAATCGATCTGGTCACCTGCCGGCACGAAGGTGGCGCGGCGTTTATGGCGGACGCGGCGGCCAAGCTGATCGGGCAGCCATCGATCTGCATGGGCACGCGTGGTGTCGGCAGCGCCAATCTGGCGATCGGCATTCACACCGCCTATCAGGACTCGACCCCGATGTTGGCGATGGTCGGGCAGGTGGAAACTCCGTTCCGCCACCGGGAAGCGTTGCAGGAAGTCGAACTGGCTCCCTTCCTGGGTGAGATCACAAAATGGGCCGTCGAGCCGCCGAGCGCGTCGGAACTTCCCCGCCTGGTGAGCGAAGCCTATCGCTTGAGCATGAGCGGGCGGCCGGGTCCAGTCGGTATCGTCTTGCGGGGCGATATCCTCGAAGAAGACATTCCCGAACCGGAACTGCCACTTACCGCGCCGATCGAAACCGCGGTCAGCCCGAGGGTGGCGAGTGCGGTCGTCAATTTACTCAAGAATGCGAAACAGCCAGTCATCGTCGCCGGCGGCGGGGTACTGCGGGCCGAAGCGGTGGGTGCGCTGGTCGACGTTGCCGAGCGGATGGGCATCCAGGTCGCTACCGCATTCCGGCGACTCGATGCGTTCCCGACCGATCACCCGCTGTCGCTGGGCTCGCTCTCCTTCGGCACGCCCAAACTGATCAGAGACCACCTCGCAGCCGCAGATGTGGTGCTTGCTTTGGGCACGCGGTTGAATGAAACGACCACCCTCGGCTATACGATTCCGGCACCGGGCGCGAAACTGATTCATATCGACATCGATCCGGAAGAAGTCGGCAAGACGTTTCCGGCCACGATCGGCATAGCCGCCGATGCGCTGGTCGCGCTTGGCGCCCTCGGCAATGCCGCGCAGGAGGTTTCCTGGCCCGATCGGTCAGCCGAGCAGCAATCGCTCAAAGCCGAGCTGACGAAGCTGCTCGACGCCCCCACCGTCGGCACGGACAAGGGTGTCGATCCTGCGGTGGTGATGCGCGAGCTGAGCCGCCAATTGCCCGATCGCTCAGTGCTCACCAGTGACGCCGGAAACTTCTGGACCTGGGCCCAACGCTACGGCTCGTTCAAGCATCCGGGGACATTCCTTGGACCAGTTTCCGGGGCAATGGGGTATGCGGTTCCCTCGGCGGTCGCGGCGGCCATCGTGCGCGATTCTGCGGTGCCAGCGGTGTCGCTTTCGGGCGACGGCGGGTTCCTGATGACCGCGAACGAGCTGGCCACGGCTGCGCAGCGCAACCTGCGCGTGATCTGCGTTGTCTTCAACAACGGCATCTACGGCACGATCCGCGCGCACCAGGAACGGGAGTTCCCCGGCCGGGTGAGCGGCACCAATCTGTGGCAACCTGATCTGGTCAAATTTGCCGAAGCGTTCGGCGGGCTCGGGATCCGGGTCGAGCGGAACGACCAGGCAGCCGAAGCGGTGGCAGCGGCCAACGAGCATCCGGGGATCACCATCCTCGATGTCACCGTCGATCCGGAAAACATCTCGGCCGGTGTTGCTCTGTCATCGATTTCGAAGCGATAGGCGATCTGTCAAAAGAAGGTAGGAAACATCGTGACCCAGAAACCACTCAAAGCAAAGAAGATAGTCGACCGGCTCGTCCCACGCTCACCTGCCATCAGCCGGAATGGCAAGCGGATCGCGTTCGAAGTCGCACCATGGGGATACAAGGGAAAAACAGCGAACCGCGCCATCTGGGTCTCCCATGAAGGTGGGCCAGCGCGTAAATTCACCTCCGGAAAGTCCGTCGATAGCAATCCCGTCTGGTCGCCAGATGGGTCGAAACTCGCGTTTCTTTCGAATCGCAACGAGGAAGAAACGAGCCAGATCTTTCTCATTGGCACGGATGGCGGTGAAGCCACCGCGCTCGGTAAGCTCAGCGGCGAGCTGAGCAATTTGCAGTGGTCGCGGGACGGCTCGGAGCTATCGGTGTTGCGCCGCCAATCCCTGACGAAAAAACGCAAAAAGCGGAACAAGAAACGGGACGACGCGATCGTGGTCGATGGCGAGCCGCGCTACAACCGGCTCACCATCGTCGACGCGGAAACTGGCGAGTCACGGAAGGTCGATTCCGGAGATCGTGAGATCTGGGA
This sequence comes from Thermomicrobiales bacterium, assembly GCA_038331435.1. Lineage (GTDB taxonomy): Bacteria > Chloroflexota > Chloroflexia > Thermomicrobiales > UBA6265 > JAMLHN01. The sequence continues at coordinate 5,461 of JBBQPB010000001.1, forward strand.
CTATGCGTGGTCGCTGGATGGCTCACAGCTCGCCTATTCCACGGCCGAAGCGGTGGGGGAAGACGCGCCGTTGAATCGAGGCGACCTCTGGTTGGTTGGCAGGGAAGGGAAAGACCCGCACCACATCGTCCAACTCAACGAGACGCCGATAGGACTGGCATTCGTCCAGGGACCCAATGGCTCCGCACTGGCGATTCGCAAGAACGGATATCGCGAGCACCCGGCGGTATCGGTCTACCTGGTCGATCTCGCAACCGGTAACGTCACCGATCTGTTGCCCGAATTTCCGGGTAATGTGGACTGGCTGGCCGCGCTTCCCAAATCGCCGGGCGCGATTGCAATCCAGACGGCCGAGGGCGTCCACACCAATCTGTACCGCCTTAGTGTCGAGACCGGCGAACGCACGTCCGTCCTGCCAGAATCGCTCACCAAACATGGCGCGCTTGCCTACCCTCCAAGTGTCTGTGCCGATGGAAACACCGTGGCCGCGCTCTGGACGAGCAGCGACGTGCCGGAAGAGATCTATCTCATTCAGGATGCGGGCGAACCGGTCAAACTGACCGATTTCGGGAAAGACTGGGAAGGTAAGCTGCGGCCCAGCGAAGAGATTTCCTGGATGTCCGACGATCTGGAGATCTTCGGGTTGCTGACGCTGCCGGAACGCGAGGACGACACACCGCTGCCGCTGGTTGTACAGATTCACGGCGGCCCATCCTGGCAATGGCAGGACATCTGTTTTCTGGACTGGCACGACTGGACCCAATACCTGGTCTCCCGCGGATTCGCGGTGCTGACGCCGAACCCGCGTGGCAGCTCCGGACGCGGTTCCGAGTTCCAGCGCCGTCTGATTGACGATGTCGGGGGCGGAGAAATGCGGGACGTGCTTGCCGGAGCGCAAGCGTTGGTCGATCGCGGGATCGCCGATCCGGAACGGCTGGGCGTCGGCGGCTGGAGCTGGGGCGGCTATCTGACTGCCTACACGATCACCCAGACTCAGATGTTCAAGGCCGCGGTCATGGGCGCCGGTCTCTCGAATATGATCTCCGATCACGGCACCGACGACATTCCCTCGGCAAATCTCCATTACTACCCCGGTCTGCCCTACCACCATCTCGATACGTATTGGGAATCGTCGGCGATCAAGCACATCACTAACTGCGTGACTCCGACCCTGATCGTGCACGGTGCTGCCGACGACCGCGTGCCTGTCACACAAGGCGCGGAGATGTATCGGGCGCTCAAATCGCTCGAGATCCCAGTCTCGTTCGTGCGCTATCCACGCGAGCCGCACGGCTTCAAGGAGCGCAACCACCAGATCGACCTGCTTACCCGCATCGGCGATTGGTTCGAGCAGTGGCTGATGCCGGCGGACGAGGCAATCGACGAAAGCGACGAGTAACTACGCGTCGAGTTTGCGGCTCTCCATCGCTCGCCCGACGGCTTAGCACGCCGTCGGGCGCTGGTGAAGACATCGAGGGCAATCGGTGGGTGTCGGCAGGTTCACGACGATCACCGCGAGCACAAGCAGGTCATGCTGCGAATACGCGCGCTAATGCCTCTGGGAACAAATCCCAGAGGCATTTGCTCCCCTGGATATCGGTGAACAGAACGGCGGCCGCAAGACACCGGCCGCCCGTATCGCTCGTCGTTCACGCGCTCCGCGATGAATTCCCCGCCATTGGCAGCTAACCCAGGAGCAATCGTTCGATGGTCGCGGCATAGACATTGGCTTCAGCGACCAGATCGTCGATATACCCGGCTTCGTTCGCCCCATGGGCGGCTTCGCCACCGGGCCCAAATCCCACGGTATCGACTCCTGCCTGCCGGTAAAATCGGCCGTCGGTGGCTCCCGCCCAGGCAACGAAGAATTCTGGTTCCACAGCGAGCTCGTCGCGCACCGCTTGCTGGACGGCTTGCACCAGCGGCGAGTCTTCCTCGGTGATGTTGGCGGGAATGAAGTCGCCGTGTGGGTCCTCGATGAGGGTGTACTTGAAGTCTGGGTCGTCAGACGCAACCGCATCGAGCGCGGCCCGTATTTCGGCCACCACCGATTCGCGGGTTTCGCCCGGAATCAGGCGCCGATCGACGTGGATCTTCGCTTCGCCGGGTACGACGTTGTGCGCGACGCCAGCTTCGATCATGTTGACGCTGATGACCGGCTTGCCAACCGCGGGATGGAACTTGTCGATGTCGCCTTCCAACGCCAGGATTCCCTTGGCGGCTTTGGCCAATGCGTTGATGCCGGTCGCGCGCGCGGCGGCAGTATGGCTGGCGCGGCCATGGAAGACGATCTGGATCTGAAAGAGACCGCGCTCGGCGTTGCGCACCTTGAGGTCGCTCTTTTCGCCGATCAGGCAGTAGTCGGGTTTGATCAACCGGCCAGCCGCGATCTCATCCATCAAGAAAACGGTGCCTTGTGAACCGCCCGTCTCCTCATCGGAGACGACGTGGGCCTGCAAGCGTCCCTTGAGCGGCGCGTCCTTGAACAGGCGCATCATCAACATCATGATGCCGGTGGAGGATTTCATGTCCGACGCACCGCGGCCGAAAATCTTTCTGCCGTCCTCACTGATCCGCGGCTCGTACGGGTCGGAGATCCAGGAGTCCGGATCGGAAACCGGCACAGTGTCGAGGTGCCCGTTCATGACCAGGGTCGGCCCATCATCATTGCCAATGCTAATCACCACGTTTGGCTGCAGCGTATTCTTCGTGAGGACCTCGTATGGGAGGCCGTGGCGGTCACACCAGTCTGTGACGTACGCCATGATGGTGGCTTCAGTGCCGGTGGGCGATGGAATGGCGATCAGCTCGCTTGCCAGCTCGACGATTTCTTCCCGGCTCAATCGCCGCCCGCTCGATTCCGCTGCCAATCTCTGGTCCTTTCTTTCCGGTTTTGTACCGGGAGAATCCAAGGCTGAAACCTTGAGCTACTACCCCAGGGCGGCGCATGATTCCGGTCGTAGCGGTGCCGGAATCAAAACAACCATCCACTGCGGCGGGGAGATCTTTTGCTCTTCAGGATGACAGATTCGGGGAACCGTCGCTCAGGGAAATCATCGTTTCCCACACGGATCTTGAGAGGGCAAATACGTCCTCACCTGCGACCGTTGGTTTTCTCCATCCGCCGGACGCAAGCCCATCCTAGCCCACCTGATCGTGCGTGATGCGCTCGAAGCGGGAGACGTTGGCAACGAACACAATCGCGCCACCCACCTCGACCTCGAAGTTCTCCGGCATGTACAGCAAACCGGGTTCGAGCGCCGGCGAGTACGGCACCGCTATCTGGGTGCGACGGTGACAGGTGCGCTTGAGCAACGCCATAACCCCGGCCACATTCTCGTCTGCGATACCAATGAGCAGGCTTGTGTTTCCCATACGCAGGAACGAGCCCGACGTGCTGACCTTGGTGAAACGAATGCTGTTGTCGATCAGCTCGGTGGTCAAGACCTCGATGTCTTCGTCCTGGACGACGGCAATGATCAGCTTCACCCCCTTGCTCCTTTCTCCGTGACGGCAACAATGACGACGCGACCAGCCTCGCGTTGCCTGTGAAACCCGCCACGCCATGATGCTCGTTGCTATTCGGCGGTTTTCAGTCTAGCAGGTGAATCCGCCTCAGCCGATAGAAAAGAGGGTCACCGTGGTCAGCACGCCGTCGAGATGCTGAATCTTGCCCATGACGATATCGCCGATTTCTTTGGGTCCCGGCGCTTCCACGACCGCGACCACATCGTAGCTCCCGGCAACAGCATCGACCTCGTGAATGCCGCCCTCCGGTCCCCAGCCGCGTAGCTCGTCCTGAATCTCAGGGGAGGCGCCTACGCGGGTTGTCATCAGCACATACGCCTTCATGCTCTCCACCTCGCTCCTGCGATCGGCTACCGGGGCGACGGACGTTCCCAGATCGTCTCCATGCCGATACCGCTGACCATGTCGCGGAGAATAGTGTTCTCCTCGGCCAACAGTTTCAAGTATCCGGAGCGCGCCTGCTGCATCAGCTCGACACCTCCAAGCTCATCGCACCGTTCCAGCAGCCGCTTCAGCACGCCGGCCCGCTCGAACTCGCGCACCCGCTCGGCCCACGGAGCCAGCGTGATCTCTTCCGGAACCGGAAGCTCCGGACGCAACCGGCGGAAGGAAAGCAGCCGCTCTCTCGGCGTCGCGGCCATCCCGTCGACCATGATGGCGGGGTTGACTCCCTCCGCCGAACGAAAGTCGAGGATGATGGTGCTGCCGAGCCGGATGAAGAAGATGCTCATCACGAACGCATCGGCCAGCGCAACCTTGAGCTGGTCGGGATAGAACTGGTCCTCATCGAAATTCATGCCGTACCCGTTGCTCAAAAAATCATCCATCGGCGTGGGCCAGGTGGGTCACCTGCTCCGAAAGTTCCTGATGAATGTGCCCATTTGAGCAGACGATCTCGCGACGATAGGGACCGAACGGCGTTCCGTCGTAGCCTGTAACCACACCACCGGCTTCCTCGACCAAAAGCGATCCCGCGGCCAGATCCCATGCGTTGAGCGGGCGTTCCCAGAATCCATCCAGCCGGCCAGCGGCAACATAGCAAAGGTTCAGCGCTGCCGAACCATCCCGCCGGACGCCCTGCGCAATACCCAGGAACCCGTTCCAGACTCGCGCGTTCTCGCCGCGTTCCTCTTCGGAATAGGCAAACCCGGTGCCAAGCAACGACCGCTCCAGTGAGTCAGTTTTGGACACCGCGATGGGCGCGCCATTGAGGGTTGCGCCACCGCCCCGTTCAGCGACAAAGAGCTCATCCCGCATCGGATCGTAGACCACGCCCAAAATGATCTGGCCCGCGTGCTCCAGCGCAATCGAAACCGCGAAGTGGGGATAGCGATGCGCGTAATTGGTCGTGCCATCGAGTGGGTCGACCAGCCAGGAATAGCGATCCGAGTTGTCCGGAGTATCGCCAGAGAGGAACGAAGACTCCTCGCCAACAAAGCGGTGATCGGGAAATAGGCCAGTGATCGCCGCGGCGATCAGCTCTTCCGAGGCGCGGTCGACATCGGTGACCAGGTCAATCGCCCCTTTGAAATCGATGGTGCGGTCGAGCGATAACCGTTCGCGCAGGATTGCACCTGCGGCCAACGCCGTTTCGACTGCTCGTTCGCGCGCGCCGTCGGGCATCGCTCCAATGGTCACGAGTTCGCTCCTCCAATTGGCAGGCGAGACGCTACATCCAGCTCCCAACCTGCTTGCGCCCCCCGTCTGAGCGCGAAATATCCGGCCGCGGCCACCATGGCGGCATTGTCGGTACAGTAGTCCAGCGCCGGCACCCGAAGCATAGCCCCAGATCGTGCCTCGATCTCAATAGCTAATCGCGCCCGCAACGATCGATTCGCGGCAACTCCTCCGGCGAGCACCACCTGCGGCGCTTCCAGGAGATGCGCCGCGTTCGCCGTCTTCATCGATAGGACATCAACGATCGCCTCCTGAAAGGACGCCGCCAGGTCGGAAACCGGCAGTCCATCGCGAAAGCGTGGGGGGCGGTGCTTTCGAAACGGCTCGTCGTCTTCGGGTTCCGCGGCCTTGTCTGGCAGCCGGTAGGGTTCGACCGCACGCAGTAAGGCCGTCTTGAGTCCTGAGAAACTGAAGTCGTTGCTGGTCCCAAGCCAGGCGCGTGGCAGGGGAAATGCATCAGTTCGGCCACCGGTGGCGGCGTTCTGGATCGCAGGTCCGCCCGGGTAGCCCAGTCCCAACAAGCGGGCGCCCTTGTCGAACGCTTCCCCGGCCGCATCGTCCAACGTGCGGCCGAGATGGGTGTAGCGCCCGTGCCCGGTCATCAGCATGAGCTCGGTGTGCCCCCCGGAAACCAGCAGCGCGAGTATCGGGAACTCGGGTTGGGTTGACGATTCGTCGCCTGGGGAACTGAGCCAATTGGCGTAGAGATGCGCTTCCAGGTGATTGACCCCGACCAACGGAATGGATCGGGAATAGGAAAGCGATTTTGCGAAATTGACCCCGACCAGCAGTGACCCCGCCAGGCCTGGCCCGCAGGTAACGGCGATCGCGTCGAGTTCATCGAGCTCCACCTCAGCTTCTGCCAGCGCCGCTTCGACGACCGGAATGATGGCGGTCAATTGCGCGCGCGCGGCAAGCTCGGGCACGATCCCGCCATGGTGCTGGTGCAGCGCGATCTGGGAGGAGACGACGTTGGAGCGGACCACGCGGCCGTCGCGCACGACCGCGGCGGAGGTCTCATCGCACGAAGTTTCGATCCCAAGCACATTCACGAAACGATCCGATCGTCGATACGGCGGGATGCCCAAATCGGCGCCCTCTCCGGGACAGTCATTACACCTGTCAGACGCTCGACCAGCGCTTGGCGAAGCACATCGATCTGCGCGAGATACGCATCGTCGCGTAGCGAGGGAGACCACATCAGGTAGGCGTCTTCGCCATTGTCGGAGTAGTAGCGCGGACGAACACCATGAATGCTGAAGCCGAACTTCTCATAGAGACGGATAGCGCCCTGGTTCGAGATGCGTACCTCCAGCGTCAACATATTGGCGCCCCGGCGGACCGATTCGTCCAGCAATCGGAGCAGCAAAGCCTCGCCGAGCCCGCGACCGCGATACGGCTCATCCACCCCGATGGTCGTGACGTGCGCTTCGTCATAAAGCTGCCACATCCCGGCAAAACCAGAGATCGGTTGTGGTGCGGTCGGCGGCGCTGGATTCTTACGGGAAAACGACAGCATCCCAAGCGCGCGCAAACCGCGCCAGTTCTCCGCAAACTCGTCGACGAACCGCTCCCGCGATTGCACCGAGTGCGCATCGGAACCGCGTAGCACGACGTAGTAGTTGTGATCGAGATGGCGCAACTCTCGCCGATAAGCGGAAGCCGGCCAGGGATTGCTGAAACAACGACGCTCTACCCTGCTCACCTCGGGGATGTCTTCGAGGCGCATGGGTTCGATGACAAACGGCAGCGCACGATTCATGCCGTCATCGCTTTCTGTGGACGCCGGCCGTGCGCGTAGATTGGCTCCAGCAAGGCGGCGTCGTCGCGCTGGCCGGCCTGGAGACGAGTCCAACCGAGGCGCGCCATCTGCTCGACTCGCGCGCCGGCCGGGAGCACGATGGCATCTTCCAGGGAGAGCTCGGTTTCACTGGCGACGATGGCGCCAGAAGACTTTGCGGCGATCCGCAGCTCATCCAGAGTGGAATTCACTGGGCCGTCGATCGCGCTGCCGCCTTCGTACCGGCTCCAAACCACGCGATCGCGGCCAGCGGTCATGACCGCCAGTAGCGGGCGATCCAACCAGGCAAGATGCGCGGCAATAGCATCTGTCGTTGGTACGCCTGCCAGCGGCACACCAAGCGAGAAGACCAATCCCTTGGCAAGGCTGAGTCCCACGCGCAAGGCAGAGAACGAACCCGGCCCGGTCCCCACGACGACGCCATCCAGCTGATACAGCGGGATGCCAGCAAGCCGCAGAAGGTGATCGAGCTGGGCGAGCGTGTCGACCGTGTGGTTGCGGTGGGCGTTCCAGGCGAGTACGGTCGCGTCGACACCATCGAAGAGCGCTACGCCGGCACGGTCACTCGAAGTATCGATTGCCGCTACCCGATATCTCGGGTCTTTCGCCCGTTCACGCATCTGGTGAGTTGCCATGTGCATCATTCTGGTGTACTAATCTTAACCATCAAGAGCGTTTCAAAGTTTAACGGTGTCTTGACAAGGCAGACGTATGCCTTTCCGAGAATTGCACTCTCGGTCACTGACCGATTCTGGCACAAGCATCGAGGCTAAGTTGCAGGGATCAACATCAATCACGCTGAAGAGCACCAAGTCCGCCGACCAGGCTATACCGGTCGAGCGTACTCGCCGCCGGCGCCCTCCATATTCGGAGTGGCTCCTCTTCCTGCTCTTCATCGCGCCAAATTTCATCCTCTTTGGCGTTTTCACTTACTGGCCAATGATTCAGACCGCCTACCTGAGTGGGGTGCGATGGGACATGATCTCGCCCAACAAGCGCTGGGTGGGGGCCGATAACTACCGCTATCTCTGGAACGATGACTCATTCCGGCAAGTGCTGATGAATTCGTCCTGGTTCGCCATCGGTGCGGTTGGCGGGTCGCTGCTGCTTGGACTCAGCATTGCCCTGCTACTGAATCAGAAACTGCGCTTCCGCAACTTCGCACGAGCCTCCGTGTTCATGCCGACGCTGCTGAGCGGCGCAGCCATCGGCATCGTCTGGGTCTACATTTTCGACCCTCGCTACGGCATTCTGTCTGGTTTCCTAAAAGTCTTCGGGGTCAACTCTCCCGCCTGGCTGGGGGATACGCAATGGGCGCTGCCGGCGGTCATCATCGTCTACATCTGGAAGAACGTCGGTTTGGCAACCATCATCTTCCTCGCCGGATTGCAAAGTATTCCTCGCGATCTTTACGAGGCCGCCACCGTCGATGGCGCCGGACGGATGAGCAAGTTCCGCGCTGTCACGTTGCCGATGCTGTCTCCGATCATGTTCTTTGTGGTCGTAACCTCGATCCTCAATTCGTTCCAGGCGTTCGACATCATCAACGTTATGACCCGCGGCGGTCCGGTCGATGCCACCAACATTCTCGTCTACTACATCTACCAGCAAGGGTTCGTGGCGTTCAACGCCGGCCGGGCGGGCGCGGCCAGCATGGTGCTTTTCACGATCATGCTGGCAATAACGCTGATCCAGCTACGTTACTCGGAACGCAAGGTGCATTATGGCTAGCGTTCAATACGACCATCCCAACAAGAAGACCGTCAAAATCGACACCGTTCACGTTCTGTCATACCTGGCGATGGCGTTGGTGGTTATTCTCATTCTGGTGCCGATCTTCTGGATGCTTTCCGGCTCGTTGAAGACAAACCAGGAAATCATGAAGTTCCCACCGCAGTGGCTGCCGACGAATCCGCAGTGGCACAACTACCGGGACGCGTGGAACGCGGCGCCGTTCGGTCGGTTCTATCTCAACACCATCATCACCACGTTCGCGGGTACGACCCTCGAGCTGACTAACGCCTGCCTGACCGCCTATGCGCTCGCATTTCTGCGTTTCCCATTCAAGAATCTGATCTTCATTCTGTTGCTGGCTGCACTGATGATCCCGCAGCAGGTGACGATCATCCCAAACTACCTGACCGTTTCAGACATCCTCGGCCGAAACTGGATCAACACGTATCAGGGCATCGTGATCCCGGGCGCGTCCGTGGCGGTCGGAACTTTCCTGCTGCGGCAGGCGTTCATGTCCTTGCCGCGAGAGGTCATCGACGCCGCCAGGGTCGATGGCGCCAACCACCTGCAGCTGCTTTGGCAAATGGTGATTCCAATGTCGAAACCGGTGCTGGTGACGTTTGGGCTGATCTCGCTGGTCGCCAAATGGAATGACTATCTCTGGCCGCTGATCGTAACCAATCAGGACCGGATGCGGACTCTCTCGGTCGGCATCTCCTATCTCTACAACCCTGAATCTGTCGTCCGCTGGGGTCCACTTCTGGCAGGAACGTTTTTTGTGATTGCGCCGCTGATCGTTATCTATCTTTGGGCGCAAAAGCACATCATCGAAGGGATTACCGCCGGCGCCACCAAGAGCTAGGCGCCCTGACCAACCTCGAATGCAGCCGCGCTGTGAGGGCCCTTACAGCGCGTGGGGCAGAAAGCGAACGCGAGCCGGACTTCTGGCTCGAATTGCGAAAGGATCGAAATGAGCACATTCAATCGACGCAGCCTGTTGAAAGGTTCGGCCGCAGCCGCGACCGGGGTAACCGTGGCAGGCAAGCGTTCGAGCTTCGCGGCCCCTGCGTTCCTGCAGGGCGAGAAGACCAAGATCGTCTACTGGGGGTCGTTCGCGGATCAGCTCGGCGAAGCGGAGAAGCAGCTTTGCGACAATTTCAATGCCGCGCAGACCGATGTCGAGCTGGAATACCAGTACCAGGGCAACTATGAGGAGACGGCCCAGAAGCTGACCGCCGCGGTAGCGGCGAAGCAGACGCCGGATGTCTCATTGCTCTCCGATGTCTGGTGGTTCAAGTTCTATTTGAACGGCGCGCTGGCTCCGATGACCGACCTCTTCGCCGCCAATTCGATCGACACCAGCGACTATGTCGACTCGCTCTTCAATGAGGGCGTGCGCGACGGTGTCAACTACTGGGTGCCGATGGCGCGCTCCACACCGCTCTTCTACTACAACCGCGAGCTCTTCGACGGTGTCGGCCTGCCGGATGGCCCGGCCACCTGGGATGATTTGACCGCGGTCGCGCAGGAGCTGGTCACCAAGGACGGCGACACCATCACGCGCTCAGCCTTTGCGCATCCGAACGGCGCATCCTACATTGCCTGGCTCTTCCAGGCCGTGATCTGGCAGTTCGACGGCGCTTACTCGGACCCCGAATTCAACATCTTGATCAACCAGGAGAACGGCGTCAACGCGGGCAACTTCTACCGAAGCTCGGTGCAGGACGGTTGGGCCACTACCCCTGATGATGTGACGACCGACTTCCTGAACGGATACACCGCGTCGATCATGGCTTCTACTGGCAGCCTCGGCGGGATCAAGCGGGATGCGACGTTCGAGTTCGGCACCAGCTTCCTGCCAGAGGCACTGTCATTCGGTTGCTGCACCGGCGGTGCTGGTCTGGCTATCCTGGCTGACAAGAGCCCCGAGCAGCAAGAGGCCGCCTTTAAGTTCGTTTCATGGGCGACATCTCCGGAGCAAACCGAATGGTGGTCTCAGACAACTGGCTACATGCCAGTCCGAAAGTCGGCCATCGAGAGCGAAACGATGCAGGGGTTCTTCGAAGAGAATCCGAACTTCAAAACCGCGGTCGACCAGCTGCCGAAAACGCAAGCTCAGGATTCGGCCCGCGTTTTCATCCCCAACGGTGACCAGATCATCGGCAAGGGCCTGGAACGGATCACCGTTAATGGCGAAGAAGTTCAGCCGGTCTTCGACGACGTGGCCAAAACCCTCACTGAAGAGGCCCAGCCAGTTCTCGAAGCGCTGGACGCGCTTCAGGGTTAGCAGGCACCTCAATCAAGGGAGACGGCGCGTGCGCCGTCTCCCTTTGTCAACCCCATCTCCCCGAGTAAAGGCGGAGCTGCGCTCCCGCTCAGTCAACCCGAGCGATGACGATCGTTGTCAGGGCAACACGCGAAAGCGGGTGCCTAGATTCACCGGTCGGAGACGAACGGTGCGCCGGTCAGGACCGGACGGATCGAGCTCGATCAGCAGATATGCTGCTGGGAGCATCCCGGCAGCGCGCTCGGGCCATTCGATCAAGGTGATGGCGTCGGTATCGCCAATGAGATCGTCGAAGCCGAGTGTTTCGAGCTCAGTGGGATCGTCCAGCCGGTAGAGATCGATATGGCGCAGCACGGTGCCACTCGGCAAGATCGTTTCGGCCACGAGCGAAAAGGTCGGACTTTGGATCAGCTGCGCCATGCCAAGGGCGGGGCCGATCCCCTGGGTAAGGGTGGTCTTGCCAGCACCAAGATCGCCGTGTAGCAGAACGATGTCACCCGGTTCCAGCTGCGCGGCAATGCGCGCGCCAAGCGCGCGGGTTTCCGCTGCGGACGCGGTCTCGAAAATCAGATCGCTCATACGGTCGCTTCTGGGGGAAAGGTGAGCACCGCCCCCCGAACTGAGATCCTCACATCGTCACCCGGTTGAAAGCCCGAATAGGCATTCGTGCGCGCACGCACCAGCGTGCCATCAGCGAGGATGCAATCCAGCAGCTGATCGTGCCCAAAGAAGAATCGGGAGCGAATCGACGCGGGAGCTCCTCCCGCCTCAGAAGCGAGCGCGAGTCGCAGGATCTCCGGACGAACCATGACATCGACCGGCCCATTGGCTGGATTGACCGACGGGAGCCGGCCGAGCGCACAGGTCACGATTCGTCCCTCGCTCGTTCCCGCCAAAAACTGCGCTTCACCAACGAACTCCGCAATCCGGCGCGACGCCGGCCGCAAGTAGAGTTCGTCCGGGCGGGCAATTTGCAGAATGCGCCCTTCCCACATCACTGCCACCCGGTCGGCCAGGCTCAGCGCTTCTTCCTGATCGTGCGTGACCAGCAGCGCGGTCACCCCGGTCTGCTTCAGGATGATCTGTACATCGGTTCGCAGACGCACGCGCAGCGCGGCATCGAGACTGGAAAAGGGCTCATCCAGCAAGATAACCGCTGGTTGCGGCGCCAGCGCGCGCGCCAACGCAACGCGTTGCTGTTGTCCGCCTGAAAGTTGATGAGGCAAGCGCTTTCCACTTCCCTCGAGGCCCACCAACGCCAGCGCCTCGTCCACGTGGCGGTCGCGATCGCCGTGTCTGAGACCAAACGCCACGTTCTGCGCAACGGTCAGGTGGGGAAAGAGCGCGCCGTCCTGAAAGACCATTCCAACCTTGCGCTGTTCGGGCGGCACGGAGTGGGTGGCGTCGGCGACTCGAACGCCAGCAATCTCGATCGACCCGCTATCGGGGTCCTCGAACCCGGCAACCATGCGCAATGCAGTCGTTTTGCCGCACCCGCTTGGGCCGAGCAACGCCAGGATCTCGCCCGCGTCGATCTCGAGGTCGACTCCATCGACCGCAACCACCGACCCGAACTTCCGGGAAACACCCTCCAGCTTGAGCGCGGTCATTCGGCCACACTCGTCTGCCGTTCGGTCTGCGAGCGGTTCAGCAGCACTATGGCAGGAACCACCGAGACCAATATCAGGAGCATCGCAGGGGCCGCAGCTCGGCCAAACGCACTGGTGTTGGACGCAGTCCAAACTTCGGTCGAAAGGGTTTCCATACCGGTCGGTCGCAATAACAGGGTCATCGGTAGCTCTTTGACCACCGTCAGGAAAATCAGCAATGCGCCCGCTCCGATACCCGGGAAGGCGAGCGGTACCGTGACGCGCCGCAACGTGCCTCGCGACGATTCCCCGAGTCCGCGTGAGGCATCCTCCAGCTTGGGATCGATCTGGAGCAGCGACGAGCGAATTGCGCCCACTGCTTGCGGAATGAACCGCACCAGATAGGCAACGAGCAGCAACGGCACGGTTTGATAAAAGCGCGGCAGATAATTCGCTCCGATGAAGACGAAGGCAAGCCCGATGGCAAGTCCGGGAAGTCCATAGCCAACATAGGTTAGCCGCTCGATCGCAAGCGAGAATCGACTCCGGTAGCGTACCGCCAGCACCGCGACGGGTAGCGCCAGCGCGGTAGCCAGCAACGCGCCCAACCCGCCCAGCATGAGGGTGTTCCAGGTCGCGCTTCTGAGCTGGCCGAAGTCATCCCCCCGCCGCCAGGCCCGTACCAACCAATCGCTCAGGACCGCAATCGGCAAGACGAGCGACAGGCCGAGTACAACCAACACATAGCCCAGCGCCGGATACCGCCACCAGCCAAGATTCAGCTTGCGCGGCTTCCGGGCCACACCGGAGCCAAGGCGCGCCTGCCTGGCGCTTCCCCGCAATTTCATCTCCGCAACGAGGAGCGAAAGCGCGAAAACGATCAGCACGAGCGAGAGTGCAGCGGCATACGAACGGTCGAAAGAGGCGCGATATTGCACGTAGATCGCGCGGGTGAGCGAGTCGTAACGCAGCAGGGTGACGACGCCAAAGTCGCTGACCGTATAGAGTGCCGAGAGAAGCATTCCGGCCAGGATAGATGGCCGGAGCATCGGTAGCGTGATGGTGAAGAACGTCGGCAGCGCCCCGCGTCCTAGCCCGCGGGCAGCGTCCTCGATGGACGGGTCGAGTCCAGCGAGCGTGGCGCTGACATTGAGATAGACGTAGGGATAGGTGAAAAGCGAAAGGATCAACCAGGCACCGAAAAACCCATAGATCGAAGGAATCGATTCCAGGCCGAGCCAGCGTTGCAACCACCTCTGCAGATCGCCGCGCGGACCCAACGCGGCTACGTACGCGATGGCGCCGACATAGGAGGGGATCACCAGCGGCAGGATCGAAACCGCCGCAAAGATACGTCTCCCAGGAAGATCGGCGCGCAACGTGAGCCACGCCAACGGCACCGCAATCAACGCCGCTGTGATTGAGACCGCACCGGCCAACAAGGCGGTGTCGATGACCAGATCGAGGGTGCGCCGCCGGAAGACAAGCCGCAGCACGCCTTCGTCTGCTTGAGCGGCACGATAGACCAGATAGATCAAGGGGAGCACCACTAGCGCCGCCACTAGAAGTGACGGCGCCAGCAGCTCTATCGGCATGGAGCGGGCCGAGCGACGGCGGAAGTGAGCGGATGCGCCCGTTCCCGTCGAACCAGGTTGCCCAATGGGAGGATTGGGCACGATGTTCCTCTACAAAAACGCGATGACTAGACGAGACCAACCTCGGCCAGCAGCGTTAGCGTACCCTCCAGGTCGGCCAGGTTGCTCAGGTCGATATCGGGCGAATCGAGCTCGGCCAATGCCGGCAGCCCCGGAGCGGTCGGCACGCCGGCCAGCATCGGATATTCGAACGTGTTCTCCGCAAAATACGTCTGCGCGTCCTCACCCAACAGGTAGTTCGCAAGCGCCAGGGCGCCCTCGGAGTTGGCGGAGGTTTTCAAGATTCCAAGTCCGGAGACATTGACCAACGAACCGATGTTGCCACCTTCGAAGAAATGGTTGGCTACCGGCAACTCAGTGCCTTCCTCCGCCGCGATCTCATAAATGTAGTAGTTGTTGACCAAGCCAGTCGCAATCTCACCGGCCGCAACCGCGCGAACAATATCGCCGTTACCTTCGAAGACGATCGTGCCGTTGTCGATCATGCCCTGCAGCCATTCGCGGGTCGCGTCCTCACCGTCCGTGACCCGCATGGCGGTCACGAAGGCCTGGAACGAGCCATTCGTCGGCGCCCAGCCCACCTTGCCGCTCCACGCATCGCCGGTCAGCTCCTGCACCGTGGCCGGCATATCGGCCTCGGTCAGCTCATCGGTGTTGTACACGAGCACGCGGGCGCGTCCCGTGACGCCAACCCACTTTCCATTGGCCGAGCGAAATCGAGGATCGACGATGTCGAGTGTTTCGGCTGGCAGCGACGCAAAGAGGCCAGCCGCCTCGATGGCGCCGAGCGCGCCGGCGTCCTGTGCGTAGTACACGTCAGCCGGGCTGTTCTTGCCCTCTTCGAGAATGGCGGCTGCCATCTCGGCGGTATTACCGTAGCGAGCTTCGACGGCGATGCCAGTCGCCTCAGTGAACATCGCCAGCACAGGAGCAACCAGATCCTCAGAGCGGCCCGAGTAGACCGTGATGGATCCACTGGCAGCTGTTGCCGCTGGAGTGGCTTGCGCCAGTGCGCCAAGTCGTCCCACAGCAAGCGCTCCGGCGCCTGCCCCAGCCGCCGCCAGGAGGCGTCGCCGGTCGAGCGCAATCCCTGCCGCTGGTGTCGACGTGCCGTTCGTTGCCCGATCTGCCAACTTCCACATCCCTTTCCTGAAAACCAAATCCGACCCAAATAGTCGGATTTAGCCTAGCAAGCCTCACTGCCGGTCGTCAAGGGAATTCCTGGTCGATAACTCTATCTGCGTCGGTATTTCATGGTGGTTTATCCATTTGCGCCCGATCGCTTCCCAGAATGAGATCGTGCGGCGCGCTTTCGGAACGGCGGTCCGTGCGAAATCCATCGAATGCGATGCTGGGAGGCAACATCACATGAACGAAGATCATTACGAGGGATCGAAAGAGAAGATCTATTCGATCAACGGCCGGGGCGACACCTTCGAATCGATCCTTGCCCGGCGGCTGCAGCGCCGCTCACTGTTGGCTGGGGCGGCCGCGGCGATTGGTGGGATTGTGGTGAACGGTGCGTTGGCGGGCGCGCAAGATGCGTCGCCTGTCGCGTCGCCCGAGGCATCTCCTGGTGCGTCGCCGGTCGGCGTAGCTGACTCGCTCCGCTTCGCCGCCATCGAAGCCAGTGACGGCCCCGATCTGGTGGTGGCCGACGGCTACACCGCGGTTCCGTTTCTTGCCTGGGGCGAGCCGCTCTTTCCGGATGCGCCGGTCTTCGACGCCAATGCGCTGACCGCTGCCGCGCAGGCTCAGCAAGTCGGCTATAACCACGACTTCTCAGGCTTTCTCCCGCTGCCGGTCGGCTCGGATACCTCCGACCACGGCCTGCTGGTCATCAACCACGAGTACACCAACCCAGAGTTGATGTTCACCGGGTATCTGGTGCCGAATCCCGAGTTCACCGAGGGTTCGGAAGACATCCCTGAGTTCCTGGTGAATACCACCAGGGACTTCGTCGATGTCGAGCTGGAGGCGCATGGCGTGACCGTCGCCGAGATCCAGCGCAATGCCGAAGGCACCTGGGAGCTGGTCATCGACTCTCCCTACAACCGCCGTATCACGGCCACCACGCCGATCTTGTTAAGCGGACCCGTGGCTGGCAACGAGCTAACCATCACAACCGACGATCCGACCGGCACGTCGGTGCTTGGAACCCTCAACAACTGCTCGGGCGGTCTCACTCCGTGGGGCACCTTCGTGACCTGCGAGGAGAACTTCCATCAGTACTTTGGAAACACTGAAGGCCTGGCCGAGGACGATCCGAAGCGCATCAGCCTGGATCGATTTGGACTGCCGGATGGCGCCTCCGAGCGGCAATGGGAAGCCTTCTACCCGCGCTTCGATGTCTCGCAAGAGCCGAATGAGGCGTTTCGCTTCGGGTGGGCAGTCGAGATCGATCCCTACAACGCCACTGCCCAGCCGAAGAAGCGCACATCGCTGGGACGCTTCAAGCATGAGGCCGTCAACCTGGCAGTCTCCCCAAGCGGTCAAGTGGCCGTGTACACCGGTGACGACGAGCGCTTCGAGTATGTGTACAAGTGGGTTTCTACCAACGCCTTCGACCCGAACGACCGCACCGCCAATGCCGATCTTCTGGACGACGGAACGCTGTATGTCGCAGTTTTCAACGAGGACGGCAGCGGCAACTGGATCCCGCTGGTGTACGGGAAGAATGGCCTTGACGCGACCAACGACCTCGCTGACCAGGCCGCGATTCTGATCAACCCGCGCGTCGCGGGCGACATTGTTGGCGCCACCAAGATGGACCGCCCGGAAGACATCGAGGTCAACCCGGTCAACCAGAAGGTCTACATGGTGATGACCAACAACAACCGCCGCGGGGTGGATGACAACCCCGGAACCGACGAGCCTAACCCGCGCCCGGAGAACATCTGGGGCCACATCATCGAGGTCACGGAAGCCAACAGCGACTTCGCGTCCACTGAATTCGAGTGGGACATCTTCCTACTCTGTGGCGATCCGGCCGATGAATCGACCTACTTCGCGGGGTTCCCGAAGGACAAGGTCAGCAAGATGGCTAACCCGGACAACATCACCTTCGACACCAAGGGGAACCTCTGGATCTCCACCGATGGCCAGCCGAGCTCGTTGAAGGTCAACGACGGCCTTTTCGCGGTACCAGTTGACGGTTCGGAACGGGGTTACCTGCGGCAATTCTTCAGCTCGGTTCCCGGCTCTGAGGTTTCCGGGCCAATCTTCACCCCGGACGACACCACGCTCTTTGCCGCTATCCAGCATCCGGGTGAAGGAGGCACGTTCGACGAGCCGATCACCAGCTGGCCGGGCGAATCGGGTCCGCCTCGTCCGGCCATGATCATCATCCAATCCACGGTGGGCGGACCGATCGGTTCCTGATCGGCCCACCGCCACTTTCTCCCCCTTTTTCACGAACCGGGCGCTGGGTTTCCAGCCGCCCGGTTCGTTTTCACTCGTGGGACAGGGACGTTCCGCCGGCCCTGTGGGTGGCATCGAACACGACTACGGTCGCGCATACACCTCGGCCGCCGCTGAAACAAGCTCTGCGTTGCTGGTGACGCGCTTGCTTCTCGGTCCAACCAGTGTGTCTTCGAAACCGATGCGGGTGTCCCACTTTCGCCGCCTGGCGTCCCGCACCGCGAACCAGGCGAGCGGGCCATCGGTGTGTTGCAAGCGCGGGTTCATTGCGCCAAGCTGGTCCAGAGCACCATGAATAGCGTCGAAGCGTTGACGCGCGGCTGCCTCATCGGCCAGTTCTTCCCCCGCCGGTTCGATCAACAATCGAACGACCCCATTCGAAAAGATAAGAAGCGAACGAGCAAAGATCTCGACCTCCTCAGGCCGGCCGATACCGATCTCGACACCGATTCCCGCCCCGATCAGCGTTTGCATGACCGTGACCGCGCCTTCTTCTGAGCAGTTCACCGAGGCATAGTCAGGTCCGTACCAGGTCCGTATCAGCGAAAGCCGCTTCTCGAAATCGGGCTCGATCCACGCGCCAGTCGAAACCCCCACGGGCACCCGAGCAGCTTCCTTTACCTGGCGACAGACCGCATAGATCGTCAACGGGTCGAGGGTTTCCAGGCCATCCGAATCCCGCGGATGCATGTGGACCTCCGATGCCCCGGCGGCAACGCACGCGACGGCGTCTCGAACCAGCGCATCCGATGTGCAGGGCACTCTCATTTGCTCATCGCAACGCCGCGAGCCATTCAACGCCGCCTGGATCATCCGCTCACCCTCGCAGCAATGCTTCCACCAGCGCGTCACCAACCGCTTTGGTCGTGGCGACTCCACCCAGATCGGGCGTTCTGGGTCCATTTTCTGTGGTCCACTCGATGGCGCGCATGACGCGAACCGCCTCATCGCGCAGGCCAAGGTGCTGCAACATCATGGCTGCGCTCCAGACCGCCGCGATAGGGTTCGCAATTCCGAGCCCGGCAATGTCCGGCGCGGAGCCATGCACTGGCTCGAACATGCTGGGGTATCGGCGTTCAGGGTCGATATTGGCGCTGGCGGCAATACCTAAACTGCCGGCAATGGCGCCGCCCAGATCGGAAAGGATGTCGCCGAACAGGTTCGATCCCACGATAACGTCGAACGCCTCCGGCCGAAGTACCAGCTTGGCAGCCATGGCATCGACCAGAATCGATTCGGTGGCAATCCCGGGATAGTCGAGCGATACGCGGATGAAGGTTTCGTCCCAAAGGGTCATGGCGTATTGCTGGGCATTGCTCTTGGTCACGCTGGTGACTTTCTTGCGAGGTCGCGTCTCCGCCAGCTCGAAGGCGTAGCGGATGATGCGCTCGCAGCCATGGGAGGTGAACAACGCTGACTGGATGGCGACTTCGCGATCGACACCTCTTGCCGCCAGGTTTCTTCCTCCCAGCCCGGCGTACTCCCCTTCGGAGTTCTCCCGTACCACGACGAAATCGATGGTTTCTGGGGTTCCATTGCGCAGTGGGCTCTCGATCCCGGGCAACAACACCCCCGGCCGCACGCAGGCGTACTGATCGAATCCCTGGCAGATCGCCAGGCGCAGCCCCCAGAGGGCGACATGATCCGGCACGTCCGGCCAACCCACCGCGCCGAAGTAGATTGCGTCGAAGTTCCTGAGCTGGTCCAGACCGTCAGGAGCCATCATGACCCCATTGGCGAGATAGTACTCGCACCCCCAGGGGAACCATTCGAACTCGAACGCGAGCCTGCCATTGCTGGACCGCTGGAGCGCCTCGAGCATTTGAAGACCGACCGGAACGACCTCATTGCCGATTCCGTCCCCGGGAATAACCGCGATCCGAAAAGATTGCTTACTCATCGTTCCCCATCGAGGGTCCAGCGGCCGGACCGATTGCTTCAATGGCGTCACCAACTCGAATCGTGCCGCCTTGCACGATCCGCGCTCGCAATCCTCCGGTGCGCACGAGCGTCTTCATCACCTTCTTGCCAGTCAGCTCCTCAAGATGAACGCAGGGCGGACACGCACGTACTCCCTCGCAAACGACATCGCCGACAGTGAATGTCTGTCCGATCAGCGCATCGAGCACTACGCCGGTGGTGATCAGATTGCGACGAGATTCGACTGCCGAGAACGCAATTCCGCTTTCTTCGGTGACCTGCGCGATGGCGCGCTCGTCGATCAAGGTGAGTTCGCGCGCGCCTGCGGTGATTGGATTGTTCGAGTAGAAGCCAACGCCAAGGGCGTAACGGTCGCCGGCGAGTCCTTTTCCAGGAAGCGCTTCGGCTGCTTGCTGGCCAATCATCGGCTCATTGGCCGCGCTCGTGGTAAAGATCCCCAGAACTGTGCCCGCGGTCACGCTCCTCTTCCTTTCATTTTGATGGTGCCTCCAATTGCGAACATCGATTGATCGGACTGCTCATCTGGCTGCGAGTATGATCCATGCGGCATTCTCGCGATTTTCGTGAAACGTGGCGCACATGGGTTCGAGCCGGACGATCTCAGACGACATCTACTTCCTTGGCGACCTGCTCGGCGAGGTGATTACTGCTCAGGCGGGTACCGACAACTACAACCTCGAAGAAGCAGTTCGGTCGCTTGCAAAAGCGCACCGCACTGGCGACCCAGGCGCAGGGGCCGAGCTTTCCGCGTTGGTGTCCGGATTGAGTATCGACGAGGCCGTTCTGCTAATTCGCGCCTTTACCAGTTACTTCCAGTTGATCAATCTCTCCGAGGACAACGAACGGGTACGCCGTATTCGCCAGCGGGAAGCGGAAGACTTTCCCGCCCCGCGACGTGGCTCGATCCGCGAGGCGATTCAGGTGCTCAAGGATCGTGGCATGAGCGGCGAAGATGTCGTCGCGCTGCTGCAGCGCGCGCAGGTTCGCCTGGTCATGACCGCGCATCCAACCGAAGCGCGTCGCCGAACCATCCTGGAAAAGCAGGCGCGCATCTTCCGCACCCTGCGTGAGCTGGATGAGCAGGATCTGCTTCCGCGCGAGATCGATCGGGTGCGCGACCGGCTGGCCGCGACCGTGGCCGAGCTCTGGAGCAGTAGCGAAGTGCGCGCGGTGCGCATGAAAGTCAGCGATGAAATTCAGGCCAATCTGATCCATTTTCGCACCAGCCTCTATCACGTGGTGCCCGAAATCTATCGCGATCTCGAGGAAGCCGTCAGCGATCTCTACCCGGATCATTTCATCCCGGTTCCATCGTTCCTGACGTTCGGGTCGTGGGTTGGCGGCGACCGGGATGGCAATCCCTTCGTCACACCGGAGGCGACCCGGGAAGCGCTGGTGATGATGCGCGATTCCTGCCTGACGTCGCTCGACGAGCGCTTTGGGCAAGTGGCCGGGCGCATCTCAGTGTCGACCATGATTGCCGGAGAGTTTCCGGAGCTGGACGAGCGGCTGGAACAGAACCGGGTGCGTTTTCCCGAGGTCGCAGCCCGGCTGATGGCCGAGAACGTCGACGAGCCGTTTCGCCAGCTTCTCACGCTCATGCGCGAGCGGGTGCGCGCCACCCGGTTCGAATCGGCCGGCGCCTATCGCAGCCCCAGCGAACTGCTGGATGATTTGCGCCTGATCGAGCGGACGTTGATCGACCGCGGCGAAGCGCTCATCACCGGCGGCGACCTGCACGATCTGATCCGCCAGGTAGAGATCTTCGGTTTCCACTATGCCCGGCTCGACATTCGCGATCATTCCCGCCGGCACGAAAAAGCCATCGACGAATCGTTCCGGCTGACCGGCATCGCAGCGAACTAC
>JBBQPB010000002.1:0-23326 GCA_038331435.1 Thermomicrobiales bacterium
GGCCCGGGCTCAGGCCGCGTTGCGCGCCGAGACTGAGCAGGCTCGCCAGGAGTTGCGCAACGAAGTTGCCAATCTTGCCGTGCTTGCTGCTGGACAGATCGTCCGCAAGGAGCTCGATCCCAAGGCACAGGCCGATCTTATCGAAGCGACGCTCAGCGAGGCGACCTCCGGGGCGCGTGGTGGCGCTGCGTAAGCAGATCGGAGCAGAGCTTTCGTGGCGAGCACAGTAGCCAGACGATACGCCCAGGCGGTTTTCGAAATCGCCCGCGATTCCAGGACATTCGATGCATGGGATCGCGATCTCTCAATTTTGAACGCCGTGATGTCCGATTCGGTCACACGTGGTTATCTCGAAAGTCCGAGAAACTCGGAGACAGATAAGCGTGCGCTGCTCGACAGGGCTCTGGAGGACGCTCAGCCAGAAGCCAAGCGGCTCACCGGTCTCTTGCTTGAGCGGCGCCGCCTTTCGGCGGTTCCCGACATCTTTGAGCATTATGAATCGCTGCTCCTCAAAGAGAAGGGCATCGTCATCGCCGACGTGACCACAGCGATTCCGCTGGATGCGGCAGGCGAGAAAATGATTCAGCAGCAGCTTTCGGAGCTCGTTGGCAAAGACGTTGAGATTCGAACGCAGGTGGACCCCGCCATTATTGGCGGAATGGTCGCTCGCATCGGAGATAACCTCATCGACGGCAGCGTTTCCAATCAGCTTCGGCGGTTGCACGAGCGGCTAACGTCGAGTAACGCATAACGACTCACATTTCATGCACCGGCCGGCCGATCAGCCGTGACCCTGGTGAAAGGACGCAAGGATGGCAATTCGCGCGACGGAAATCGTCGACATTCTCAAGCAACAGATCGCTGGTGCGCAGGATCAGGTCACGGTCTCGAACGTCGGCACCGTGGTCGAAGTCGGTGATGGCATCGCGCGCGCCTATGGTCTGACCCAGGTGATGTATAGCGAGCTGGTCGAGTTCACCAAATCAGGAACCATTGGCCTGGTCCTCAACCTGGAAGAGGATTCAGTCGGCATCATCATCATGGGTGAGTACAACGAAATCGAAGAAGGTGACGAGGTCCGCGCGACGGGCCAGATCGCTTCGGTGCCGGTGGGTGACGCGCTTCTCGGCCGGGTGGTCAATGCTCTCGGTCAGCCGATCGACGGCAAGGGCCCGATCAAGACGGACAAGACCCGTCCGATCGAGCGCATCGCGCCGGGTGTCGTGCTTCGCCAGGACGTCGATACCTCGCTTCAGACGGGAATCAAGGCCATCGACGCGATGATCCCCATCGGCCGCGGTCAGCGCGAGCTCATCATTGGAGACCGCCAGATCGGCAAAACCGCTGTCGCCATCGACGCAATCATCAATCAGCGAGACTCCGGTGTGCGCTGCATCTATGTGGCGATCGGCCAAAAGCAGGCCCAGATCGCACAGGTGGTACGGACGCTCGAAGAGTTCGGCGCGATGGCCAACACCATTGTCGTCGTAGCCGGCGCATCCGATCCCGCCGCCCTCCAGTACATCGCGCCCTTTACCGGGACCGCAATGGGCGAGGAGTTCATGGAGAACGGTCAGAATGCACTCATCGTCTTCGACGACCTCTCCAAGCACGCGTGGGCCTATCGCCAGGTTTCGCTCCTGCTCCGCCGCCCACCGGGCCGCGAGGCATACCCGGGCGACGTCTTCTATCTGCACTCCCGGCTCCTCGAGCGTGCGGCACGACTCAAGGACGATCTGGGTGGCGGTTCGCTAACTGCGCTGCCGATCATCGAAACCCAGGCTGCTGACGTTTCCGCGTACATCCCTACTAACGTGATTTCGATTACGGACGGACAGATCTACCTCGAAGGCGAGCTCTTCTATGGTGGCGTTCGCCCGGCGGTGAACGCCGGTCTCTCGGTCTCCCGTGTCGGTGGTGCGGCTCAGATCAAGGCAATGCGCCAGGTTGCTGGTCGACTCCGCCTCGATCTTGCAGCCTTCCGATCGCTGGCTGCGTTTGCGCAGTTTGGTTCCGACCTGGACGCCAATACCCGCGCTCAGCTCGACCGTGGCGCCCGGCTGACAGAAACCCTCAAGCAGGGTCAGTACCAGCCGCTCCCCGTCGAAGAGCAGGTTGTCGTGCTGTGGGCTGCCACCAACGGTCCGCTCGACTCGGTGCCGGTAGAAGACGTGCAGGCATGGGAGTCGGGTCTCCTCGACTATCTGCGCACGGGCTACGGTGATCTGTTGAACACGATCAAGACCGAAAAACAGCTCTCCGATGAGACCATCGCGGCGCTGTCGAAGGCGATCGAAACCTTCAAGGGTGGCTCCAAGTGGGCCACCAGCGGCGCGAAGGTCGCGGCAGCCGCTTAACTCGCTCGGACCGCGCCGGAGCATACCCATCGGAAGCGACGGGTACCGGCGAGGAGGACACGTTGGCCAGTACACGAGAAATTCGGCGCCGAATTCGTTCGGTCCGCAACATTTCCCAGATCACGCGTGCCATGGAAATGGTGGCCGCATCCAAGATGCGTCGCTCGCAACAGCGAGTGCTGGCCAGCCGCCCGTACGCCGAACGGCTCGAGGCGATGATCGGCGACCTTGCTGCTTTGAATCTCGATGCAGAAAGCGCTGCGGCGTTTCCGTTGCTCGCACATCGCGAGATCAAGAAGATCGCAGTCTTACTTGTTACCCCGGATAAGGGGCTGACAGGTCCGCTCAACTCCAACATCATGCGTCGCGCGGGCCGTTTCGTGCTCACAGAAGCCGAGGCTCCCGTCCAGGTGGTAACCGTTGGCCGCAAGGGGCGCGACTTCATGATCCGTACGCGGCAAGAGGTCGTTGCTGAATTCTCGAACCTCAAGGACACGGTCGAGGCGGCCGAAATCTTGCCGATCACCGACGTCATCATCGATGACTACACATCGGGCCGGGTCGATGCGGTCTACCTGATCTATCCCAAGTTCGTCAACACGCTTTCTCAGGTCCCGACGGTGCACAAGCTGCTGCCGATCGATCCGCCGGAATCGACCGGTGCGTATAGCGACTATATCTTCGAGCCAAATGCGAAGGTTGTGCTAAACAATCTCTTGCCGCGGCTCGTCGATACCCAGATCTACCAGGCCATTCTCGAGAACTTCGCGTCGGAATACTCCGCCCGCATGGTCGCCATGCGCAACGCCTCGGAAAATGCCAAGGATCTGGTGAGCGAGCTGACGTTGACGTACAACAAGGCCCGTCAGACGCAAATCACCGCCGAGGTTTCCGAGATTTCCGCCGGGGCGAACGCCCAGCGTGAGCGCGGGTAGAAATCCGCCGCACTATCGTCAGACGTCGATCGCTGCAATCAGATCGAAGGAGCAAAGGTAATGGCCAAGAAGACGAATCGTCCGAACGGGACAGTGGTCCAGGTACTGGGCCCAGTTGTCGACGTTCGGTTTCCGCCGGATGAGCTTCCGGAGATCTATTTCGCCCTGGAAGTGGTTCCCGAGGGTGGCGAGCCGCTAACCCTCGAGGTTCAGCAGCACCTCGGCAACGACTGGGTGCGCACGGTTGCCATGAGCTCTACCGACGGTCTCCGCCGCGGCATGGAAGTCACCAACACGGGCTCGGCCATCATGGTTCCGGTGGGCCCGGAAACGCTCGGACGCATTCTGAACGTCACCGGCGACCCGATCGACCAGGCCGGCCCTGTCGAAGCGAAGGTTGAATATCCCATCCATCGCCCAGCGCCTTCCTTCGAGGATCAGTCGACGCAGATCGAAGTTTTCGAGACCGGCATCAAGGTCGTCGACTTGATTGCTCCATTCACCAAGGGCGGTAAGACCGGCATCTTCGGTGGTGCCGGCGTCGGGAAGACAGTGATCATCACCGAGCTGATTCGCAACATCGCTGCCGAGCACTCGGGCGTGTCGGTCTTCACCGGCGTGGGCGAGCGAACCCGTGAGGGAACCGCGCTCTTTGGTGAGATGACGGCGTCAGGCGTTATGAGCCAGACCGTCATGGTCTTTGGTCAGATGAACGAGCCGCCAGGAGCTCGACTTCGCGTCGGCCTGACCGGTCTGACTATGGCCGAGTACTTTCGCGACGAAGGGATGGACGTTCTCCTCTTCATCGACAACATTTTTCGCTTCGTACAAGCGGGTTCGGAAGTCTCCGCGCTTCTCGGCCGAATGCCGAGCGCCGTGGGATATCAGCCGACCCTCGCATCCGAAATGGGCCAGTTGCAGGAGCGCATTGCGTCCACGAAACGCGGTTCGATCACCTCGGTGCAGGCCGTCTATGTTCCGGCCGACGACTACACCGACCCTGCCCCGGCGACTACCTTTGCCCACCTCGACGCGACCGTTTCTCTGGAGCGGTCGATCGCCGAGCGTGGCATCTTCCCAGCGGTGGACCCACTCCAGTCGACCTCGCGTATTCTCGATCCGCGCATCGTGGGAGACGAGCACTATCAGGTCGCCCGCGAAGTCCAGCGCGTGCTGCAGCGCTATCGCGACCTGCAGGACATCATCGCCATTCTCGGTGTGGAAGAGCTTTCCGAAGAAGACAAACAACTCGTCGGCCGCGCGCAGCGGATCGAGCGATTCTTTTCGCAGCCGTTCTTTACCGCCGCCCAGTTCACCGGTCGCGACGGCCAGTACGTCTCACGTCAGGACACCGTGCGCGGCTTCAAAGAAATTCTGGAAGGCAAGCTGGACGACGTGCCGCTGCAGGCGTTTATGTACGCCGGTAGTATCGAAATGGTCCGCGAGGCGGCCGCATCCTCTTAGAGCGGTCATTTCCAAGCGAAACTTGATGGAGCGCCAGTTCCGGCGCTCCATCTCAAGGAGATTTCCTGGTGGCATCAACCCTGACTGTCGAAGTTGTGACCAGCGAGCGCATTGTTCTGTCGGAAAAAGATGTGGAAATGGTCAGTGCCCCCGGTTCGGAAGGCATGCTCGGCATCTTGCCGAATCATGCGCCGCTGGTCACCACACTTTCGGCGGGTGAGCTGCGCATCAAGAAGAGTGGTTCCGAGCAATCGATGGTCGTATTCGGTGGCTTCATGGAAGTCTTGCCGGACAAGGTCATCGTGCTTGCCGACGTGGCCGAAAAGGTCGATGAGATCGATGTCGTGCGCGCCGAAGAGGCACGCAAGCGTGCGGAAGAGGCGATTGCCCATGGTGGCGATCGAACCGATCTTGCCGCCGCGGAAGCGCGGTTGAGCCGGGCGCAGGTTCGCATCAAGGTTGGCGACCGCCGCCGCTCTGGTCGGCGGCCCTCGGACATCCAGTAGCGGACGATCCGGGTATAGTTGCAGCGTACCGGAACGTATGCGGATCGGCGCTCCGGTTCGCAACAATCCATCCCGAACTGGAAAGCTGCTCGATGAGTTCCACACTTCTTCAAACCACAATGTCCACGACAGCGCCCGAACCTCTCGAAAAGCGGCGGGTGCTTCGCATTCGTGGGGGCGCTCCACTGCGCGGCGAGGTCACCATTGGCGGTGCTAAGAACGCTGCGCTTCCCTTGTTGGCGGCAACGCTGCTCACATCCGAGCCGTGCGTCCTCAACAACGTTCCCACGCTTTCCGACATCCTCATCATGACCCAGCTGCTGGCTGCGTTGGGCGCGGAGGTCGACTACGATCCCGCTCGTCATCGGGTGACGATTCAGGCCTCAACCATCCAAACGACCGACGCCCCCCAAGAGCTCGTCGCCATGATGCGCGCCTCTTTCCTGGTGGCGGGGCCACTGCTTGGCCGCATGGGGCAGATGAGCGCCTCGACTCCGGGTGGCTGCCAGCTCGGAGTGCGGCCAGTCGATGTCGACGTGCGCGGGTTTCGCCACATGGGCGCCACCATCGAGGCCAACGAACAATTCATCTCCGCGGAAACGCAAGGGCAGGGGTTGCGGGGCGCATCCATTTACATGGACTATCCGAGCCACACCGGAACCGAGAACCTGCTGATGGCGGCGACGTTGGCAAGTGGTCGCACTACTATCGTCAATGCCTCTTGCGAACCGGAGATCGTCGCGTTGGGCAACATGCTCAACCGTATGGGAGCCCGCATCACCGGCCTTGGCTCACCGAACATCGTGATCGAAGGCGTCGATCGGTTACATGGGGTTTCGGAGACAATTCTTCCCGATCGGCTCGAGGCCGGCACCTACGCGATTGCCGCCGCGGTCACCGGCGGAGAGGTTCAGCTCAACAACATTAACGAGCCAGACATGCTTCCGGTGCGCGCGAAGCTGGAGGAAGCTGGCGCGGAAATTTGGGCACGCCCTGGTTCGATGCTGGTGCGCGGTGGGAACCCGCTCAATGCGGTCGAAATACAGACCATGCCATTTCCCGGGTTTCCCACTGACCTTCAGGCCGCCTTCGCGGTACTGATGACGCAGGCGAACGGCCTGTCCAAACTGAAGGAGCGCGTTTTCGAAGATCGGCTCAAGTACACGGACGAGCTGATCGCGTTGGGTGCCAGGATCGAAGTCGAAAGGCTCGGCTCGAATCGCTATGGCACCGAGGCAGTCATCTCCGGCCCGACCCCGCTGGTGGGAACCGTGGTGCGCTGTCTCGACATTCGCGCTGGCGCCGGCATGGTGCTGGCCGGGCTGATCGCAAGTGGCGAGACCGAGGTCCACGACATTTTTCACATCGACCGTGGCTACGAGCGCATGGTGCCCAAACTTCGGGCGCTTGGCGCCGATATTGAAGAAATCACGCTAGCCTGAGCGTTCGCGCCCGAGGGATTTGAGTTGCCACAGCGTATCTTGGTAGTCGAAGATGAGCCCTCGGTAGCCGATCTGATCGAAGCGGTTC
This sequence comes from Thermomicrobiales bacterium, assembly GCA_038331435.1. Classification (GTDB taxonomy): domain Bacteria; phylum Chloroflexota; class Chloroflexia; order Thermomicrobiales; family UBA6265; genus JAMLHN01. The sequence goes on from JBBQPB010000002.1 coordinate 6,793, forward strand.
TGGCGGGGGAGGGGTACACCGTGGCCATTGCGCGTGACGGTGCGCAGGGGTTAATGCTAGCCCGAGACTGGAACCCAGATCTCATTCTCATGGACATTATGCTTCCAGCGGTCGATGGCACTACCGCCATTCGGCGTCTCAAGAGCGATCCGGAAACCGCCGATGTGCCTATCGTGGCGATGTCGGCTGGTCGAACGCTCCGCATTCAATCGGAGGAGTTGGCCGACGCGGATGCGGCCCTGGCCAAACCATTTGACATCGATGCGCTCCTGGCGCAGGTGGCGTTCCATCTCTCGCGTCGAAAGAGTGAAGCCGGCGACGAGCTGGCCGACGCCTGAACGCTGGTCCCGCGCTGGTGATGCCGAGTAGTCCACCGTCTCATTCACCCAATGCTCCAGTTTGCGTCGTGGTTCCAACGTACAACGAGGCGGAGTCTATCGGTGTTTTGATCAAACGCGTTCTGGCACTTGGTACACGCTATCGATTGCTGATTGTTGATGACGACTCGCCAGACGGAACTGGAAACATCGTTGAAACTCTCGCGTCCTCGAACCCTGATCGTGTGCGCCTGCTGTCTCGCTCAAAAAAAGAAGGTATCGGCCGCGCCTATGTTGCCGGTTTCGAGGTCGCACTGGCAACTGATGCGGTGCTGATTGCCCAGATGGATGCCGACCTCTCTCACGACCCAAGTGACTTGCATCGCCTGGTCGAGGCGGCCAATGACGCCGATCTCGTGCTTGGTTCACGGTATGTGGCAGGTGGCGATACTGCTGGCTGGCCGCGCCATCGAAAGATCATCAGCCGGGTTGGTGGTCGCTACGCGCGATCGGTGCTGAACGTTCCCATCCAGGATCTGACCGGCGGGTTCAAGGTCTACCGGCGCCCCGCGCTCGAGGCATTGGATATCGACCGTATCGAGTCAGATGGGTACGTTTTTCAAATCGAAACCACCTACAAGACCATTCTGAACGGGTTTCGTGTGGTCGAAGTTCCGATCCACTTCATCGATCGTGTCGCTGGCAAATCGAAGCTTTCGCGCCGCATAGTGGTCGAAGCCATGCTTGTTGTGTGGAAGCTCAAGTTCGAACGAATGCTCGGGCGCATCTAGCGTCGCGCACCGTCGGCGAGCCTCGTATGCCACTCTGGGGACAGGCGGTCGCGCTCGACAATCTCAAGCGCGAGCGAGTTCCGCAACCGCCGAAGTGAGCAGATCGATCTCTTCATCCGTCGTGAAGTAGTGTGTGGACGAGCGCACCACCTGCTGAATGCCGCGCGATTCCATGTCGAACCGGGTGCTGGAGATGCCGCTCGTAGACGTGTTGATCTTCCAATCGCTCCGCAGCCGTTGGGTCAGCAACTCCGGATTGATTCCTGCAACCTCGAACGTCACGATCCCGCCCTTCGCTTTTCCGAGATCCTGAACGGTAACGCCGGGAATGCCGGCAAGCTGTTCGCGCAAACGGGTCGCGTTGCGCGCGACCTGCGCCCGAATGCGTTCGAGCCCCGCGTCCAACGCGTAGTCGATCGCAACGCCCATGCCGAGGTGATTGGCGTAGTTCTTCTCCCAGTTTTCGAACCGCTTCGCATCCGGGCGGAGGCGATATCCATCCGCCGAGGTCCACTCGGCCGCGTGCAAGTCGAGCATTGGTGGCTCGAGCTGATCGATCACTTCATCTCGCACGTAAAGGAACCCAACGCCGCGCGGTCCGCGCAGGAACTTGCGGCTGGTAGCCGAAAGGAAGTCGCATTGCAGCTCGGCGACATCGAGAGGCACCTGCCCTGCCGTCTGGCAGGCATCGAGCAAAAAGTACGATCCGTTCTCCCGCGCCAGTTTTCCAACTGCGGCAGCCGGCTGGAGCAAACCGCCATTGGTTGGCATATGCGTCAATGCCACCAGCTTGACCCGGGAATCGAGCATCGCGCCGAGTGCTTCGATCGAGATCTGACCATATTCGTCGTTTGGAACCACATCGACCGTCACGCCTCGTTTGGCAATTTGCAGAAAGGCAATGACGTTGCTGGCATACTCGGAGACCGAGGTGAGAATCACATCGCCGGGATTGAACGGTAGAGAATAAAACGCCATATCCCATGCCCGGGTAGCATTCTCGACGAGCGCGATTTCGCTGGCGGATGCGTTGAGCAGTCTGGCAACCGAGTCGTAAACCGCCATAAAGCGGGTGTGTGCGGCATCCTCGGCCTCATATCCGCCGATCTCAGCTTCCAGCACCGTATGCGCATTGGTGGTGTCTACCACCGATTGTGGCATCAACGAGGAACCGGAGTGATTGAAATGAACGACATGCGCGCAACCGGGAGTCTCACTGCGAAAGTGGGCAATCTCGTCGTTGGTGAACAATTCGGGCATCCGGCGCCCATCCTTTCGGAGTCGAATCGATTCGGTGTTGGCCAATCCTACGTGATTCCCAAGCTACGCGGATGATCGACGCGCATTTACTCGGAACCGGGGGCATGATGCCCCTCCCGCATCGCTGGCTTTCCAGCTTGCTCGTTCGCTGTGAGAGTGAGATGACCCTCTTCGATTGTGGTGAAGGCACCCAGGTTCCCATGCGGGCAAGCGGATGGGGATTCAAGCGGCTCTCCTCGATCGTCTTGACGCACTTGCATGCCGACCACGTGATGGGAATGACCGGAGTGCTCTTTTCCGTGGCCAATGCCGGCCGCACCGAGCCGCTGACGATCTACGGCCCTCCAGGAACGTTGCAAGTCGCCCAGGCACTCACGATTGTGGTGCCCGGTTTGCCGATGGAAGTCATGGTGCAAGAGGTCGAGGCCGGCGATCGACTGCGTTTGCCGGCTGGTCTTGACCTGACAGTAGGGCAAGCGGACCATCGCGAACGGTGTTTTTTCTATCGGGTCGATCGCGCCCGCGATCCCAGGTTCGATGCCGATCGCGCTAGCGAGGCAGGTATCCCGGTGCAATTCTGGTCAAAGCTTCAGCACGGTGAATCGATAGAATGGGAAGGGCGAAGCTATCAGAGCGCCGATTTCGCGGGGCCGCCGCGACGCGGGGTGTCGTTCGGGTTCGTCACCGATACCCGTCCGGTTGCTGAAATGCCGGAGATCTTGCAGGGCGTCGATTTATTGGTCTGTGAAGGCACCTATGGCGACGACGCCGATCGAGAAAAGGCAATTCAGAAAACGCACATGACGTTTCGTGAGGCGGCAACCATTGCGAGAGAAAGCGATGTCGGAGCACTCTGGTTGACCCACTTCAGCCCAGCGGTCGCGGATCCGAATGCCTTCCTGGAAAATGCCACCGCGGTCTTTTCGAACACGACCATCGGGTATTCCGGACTTGAAACAACCATCGCATTCGAGAAAGGCTCACTCGCCTGATGTGGGTGTTGCGCCCGATTGATCGGTATCAATCGCGTCGAGGACGAAGGCTTTGATCTCTTCCGGATCGCCTGTATAGATCCAGCGCCCATCGTCGCTCCAGGAGGCTTCGAGAATCGGTTCACCCAACGTGGTCAGGGAGATGTCTGCATCACTCATTGCGAGAGCTATCCTCGCGAGTGTGAGCTGCTCTTCCAGATCGAAACTGGTTTGAATCACGCCACCCGCCGAGAGAATGATCTCGTCCGCATTGGCGATCGATTCAAGCGACTTTCCCTGCTCGAAGATCGCGCGGATCACATCGAGTTGTCGCTGGCGTCTGGCGTCGTCACTGTCGGCATGACGGGTACGGACGTAGATGAGCGCTTGCTCACCATCCATCACTTGCACTCCCGGATCGAAATGGATGGTCGTGATGCCGTAATCCTCGGTTGGGTAATCCTCATCGAGGATCTCATAGGGAACATCGACGGTTACGCCGCCCATAGCATCGACAACGTCGCTGAATCCGAAGAAATCGACCAGCACATAGCCATCGATTGGAATGCCAAAGAGCGACTCGACCGTGTCGCGCACCCTGGCTACGCCGGCAACCGGGTCGTCCGGGCTGGCCAGCACCCCGTAGTTATAGGCGCCGTTGATCTTGTCTTCCCCCACGCCGGGTATGTCGACTTGTAAGTCTCGCGGGAGGCTGACACCTGCCAGTCGATGATTCACGAGATCGAGATGAGCGATGAGAATGACATCGGCATTCTGGTCGCCCCCATCCGCTCGCTTGTCGACGCCGAGCACGAGAATGTTGAGCTCAGTTTTTCCGCCCCAAATCTCGGAATTGCCAGGATCACCGCCGTTGATCCCTGCGTCCACCAGCTGTTGCGCCACTTCGAGCTTCGATGGCGGAGCGGGCTTCTCCGGTTGAGGAATGGCAGTGGGAGCTGTGAGCGTTGGCGCACTGGTTGGTGACGGAGCCTCGGTCGGATCGGCGGACACCGAAACTTCGGCCAGAGCCACGACTGGCAACGCTGTGGGCGTGTTAGCAACCGAGGCAGCAGTCGACAGTGCGATATCGCTTGGCGGGAGTGGAACCACCGCTGAGTGTTCGACATCGACGATTGCGCTGAGAACGCGCCAGCTCTGAATCGCCAGCACTAACGCGAGCACCGTCAGAATCACCAACACGGCTGCCACGGCCTTGCGTCGCCGATTGTTCAGGAACCCGAAACGGGCGGCGGTCGTAGGAGGCGGCGCTGGTTGGTCAGGTAATGCTGGATTCATTCGCTGCCTGATAGTGATCCCGCTACGCGATACCGGCCGACACTGCAATGCCCGGATCTTCCGCGACGATCAAGGATACGCTGCAATTGTACTGATGGGGGTTCCTCTACCGTGCCGACTTCGATTGACCGCCTGACTCGCGGATCGTATGCTGCCGACCAGTTGCCGCCAGCGCCGCGGCCCGGTTCGAAGCTTGAAACGTGACAGGAGAACGAACAGGTGGCAATTTCCTTTCCCGGTGTGACAGTCGAGCTCGACCAGCCAGTTCCGATGCGCGATGGCACGATTCTGCGTGCCGATGTCTATCGCCCCGAAGTGCACGGAACCTACCCTGTTCTCCTGATCCGAATTCCGTACGACAAAACCCAATCGGAAAACGTCATTTACGCCCATCCAACCTGGTATGCCCGTAACGGGTACATCGTTGTCTGTCAGGACACGCGCGGTCGCTATCAATCGGAAGGGGAATTCTATCCCTTCAAATACGAAGCGCAGGATGGCTACGACACGGTGCAATGGTGTGGTGCGCTGGAAGGATCGACCGGTAAGGTCGGTATGTATGGTGCTTCCTACGGTGGCGTGACGCAGCTTTTAGCGGCCATCGAGGGGCCATCTGCGCTTGGAACGCTCATCCCATCGGTCACTGGATCGCAGTACTACGAGGGATGGACCTATAACCAGGGTGCGTTTGCGCTCGGGTTCGCGCTCTCCTGGGCGCTGAGCCTCGGGATCAATGTGGCTCAAAAACGTGGGGACGATGCCGCTGCCGCGTCGTTCGCAGCGGGCTTCGCGGCGTCACTTGCGCTCGACTGGTCGCTCCCGCTGGACGATATCCCGGCGCTGAACAACACAGATACTCCGTTTTTCAACGACTGGATCGCACACCCAACCTACGACGACTACTGGAAGCAATGGAGCATTGACGAGGACTACAGCCGCATTCAGGTTCCCGCACAGCACGTCGCGGGCTGGTACGACATTTTCCTTTCCGGCTCGGTCAAAAATTTCGTTGGTTTGCGCGCAGGCGCCGGGAACGAACGTGCCCGAACCAATCAGCGACTGCTCATCGGTCCCTGGTATCACATTCCCTGGCGCGTGCTGGGGGGAGTGGGGGAGGAGGTCGCTTCCCCGTATGCCTTCGATACGTGGCAGCTCGAATGGTTCGACCGCCACTTAAAGGCTGAGCAGGTCGCCAACGAGGAAGCACCGGTGCGCCTGTTCATTCTTCGAGAACGCATATGGCGAGACTTCGACAATTGGCCGCCCTCGGGTTCGAATCCCACGACGTACTTTCTCCACTCAGCCGGACGTGCGAATTCGCTGTTCGGCGACGGCTCGCTGGATGCCGCTTCGCCAGAAGAGGAGCTTGCCGATGTATACACCTATGACCCTGTCGCCCCGCACCCTGGGCATGGAGGCCACTCCTGCTGCTTCGAGAACGTCGCTCCCATGGGACCGGCCAATCAATTTCAGCGCGAAATCAACAATGGCGTGCTGATCTACACGTCCGCGCCGCTCACCGAGCCACTGTGGCTGATTGGCGATGTCTCCGCGACGATCTACGGTGCAACAACTGCCGTCGACACCGACTACACGGTGCGATTGTGCGTCGTCGATGGCGCTGGGGTCTCGACCAACATTCAGGAAGGGATCGTGCGAGCGAGATATCGCGAGTCGTTATCGAACCCAACGCTGCTGGAGCCGGGCGAGATTTACCGCTTCGAGATTCCGCTCGGACCCGTGGGCGTGAAGCTCGATGCAGGCGAGCGCCTTCGCGTGCAGGTCACCAGCAATGACTTTCCGCAGTGGGATCGGAATCTGAACACCGGCAACAGCCCCGGATCAGAAGGGCTCGCCAGCGCGATCGTCGCAACGCAGGTGATCTACCATGATGCCGATCATCCCTCAAGTGTCACGCTCCCCATCTGGACACGTGCGAGCTGATGCGTACGCGATCCGTGCTCTCGGTCCCGGGTGGCAACGCCCGTATGATCGAGAAAGCGCTGGCAAGCAGCTCCGATATTGTCATGCTCGATCTCGAGGATGCCACCGCGCCGGCGGAGAAATCCAATGCGCGCCTGGTGGTGATCGACGCTGTCCGCCACCAAGACTGGCAAGGTCGTCCGAAAACATTTCGGTGCAATGGATTCGACACCCAGTGGATGTACCGCGATCTCGTCGAAGTCCTGCAAGGAACGGAATGCGCGGTCGATCGGATTGTCGTGCCCAAAGCGAGTGATGCCGCGGAGGTGCGCGGGATATCGATCTTGCTCAGGCAGATAGAGATGGAGTTTGGCCGCGAAGTACCGATCCAGCTCGATGTGCAGATCGAATCGGCACTCGGAGTCATTCATTGCGAAGCAATTGCCATCGTTGACCCGCGCGTGGTGGCGCTGACGTTCGGCCCGGGAGATTTTGCCGCGTCGGTCGGTTATCCGCTGGCGGGCATTGGACTGGCTGATGGTTGGGATGCGGCCTATCCCGGGCACCGTTGGCAATACCCTATGAGCCGCATTTCGATTGCGGCCCATGCGGCCGGGATCAGCGCGGTCGATGGTCCCTATGCGGCCTTTCGCGACCTCGACGGTCTGCGGGCATCGGCCTTGACCGCGCGTGCATTGGGCTTCGATGGGAAATGGTGCATTCACCCTGATCAAATAGCTGTCATCAACGATGCCTTCACCCCTGATGCGGACGAGATTGCGCATGCCCGGCGCGTGCTGGACACCTATCGCGAGGCGACAAGCGCCGGTATCGGCGCAATCGCGATTGGCACAGAAATGATCGACGCGGCTAATCTGCGTATGGCCCGCAGAACGCTCGAATTCGCGGGAGAATCTGAAGCATAAAAAGACGCCCGGTGTCAAACGACACCGGGCGTGAAGTTGGTCTGGACGAGTCGGAACTTATGCTTCGACTTCTTCGACCGCTATAGCCTCAACTTCGATGACTTCGTCTCCGACGACCTCGATGATCTCGACGACGCCACCGGTTGCAGCAGCCTCGGCGGCAGCAATCTCGGCAGCGGCGGCTGCGGCTGCGGCACGGACGGCGGCTTCTTCGGCTTCAGCCTGGGCGGCGAGATCGGCCTGACGCTGGCGCTCGGCTTCGATCTTCGACTGGCGATCAGCCAATCGTGACTGCCGCTTGGATGGACGGGCCTCGTTCGACTGCGCGGCTTCCATACGCTTCATGAAGCGCTCGACCTGTCCGGCAGTGTCGACGATGCGCTGCTCACCCGTATAGAAGGGATGACAGACGTTGCAAAGGTCAGTGCGGAGTTGTGGCCGGGTCGACCGAGTGACGAAAGAGTTCCCGCACGCGCAAACCACGGTGGATTCGACGTATTTGGGATGAATGCCGGGCTTCATTGATTTCTGGTTCTCCTCGCTCCCTCCGTCCAGTATTCGGAAGGGCATTTTCGTTTCGTGCTTATGAGTGTCAGTCGGCTGCGGAGGCGACCGGAGTTGTTAGGATGCTCTTGTTCGCGCCGCCCACGGGATAGATATCCTCGGAATAGACGCTAATGCGCTTCTTGTGGCGGCTGATCTGCTCGAAGCAGACGACACCGTCGATCATGGCGTAGATCGTATGGTCTTTGCCGATGCCAACGTTGTTGCCAACCCAGAATTCGGTGCCACGCTGGCGAACCACGATAGTGCCCGATCGCACGAGCTCGCCGTCGTATCGCTTTACGCCCAGCCGCTGAGAGTGGCTATCGCGACCGTTACGGGAGCTGCCGACGCCTTTTTTATCAGCCATGTGTTGTTCCTTTCGGAGCCGTGGCGGCTCTAGGCATTGATGCCCGTAATCTGCAGTCTGGTCAGCGACTGCCGGTGACCAGTTTTGCGGCGATAGTTCTTCTTTGGCTTGTACTTGAAGACCACGATCTTCTCGCCACGATATTGATCGGCAATGGTGGCCGCCACACTGGCGCCTTCTACCACTGGAACGCCGACCTTGGTATCGCCGCCGCCGCCGATCAGGAGAACACGGTCGAAGGTGACTTCGGTACCCGCGTCACCCTCCAGCTTTTCGACGCTCAACACGTCTCCGACCTGGACCCGATACTGCTTTCCACCGGTTTCGACGATGGCGTATTGCGCATCGTTGCCGGCCGCTGACTTCTTGCTCGTTTTCTCGCTCATGGCTACATTTCACTGAAAGCGCGGAAGCGCCAAACAACAGGCATCAAAAATCGGGCGCTTCAGCACCCGCAAGCACAAGATGATACCACGATTCGAACGGAGTTTCCCTTTCTGTCGACCGTCTTAACACTACGTTTATCGATCCTGGGCACCGATGCCCATACTCTTCACATGGTGGCTTCCTTGGACAACACGGCGAATTCACAAATTTCCATCGACCAACCGCTGGTGCTGGTCGTCGACGACGAACCGGGTCTGCGGGATGCGATTGCCTATAGCCTCAGACGCGAAGGTTGGCGGGTGGAGTTGGCGGTCGATGGTTTCGAGGCGCTTCAGCTCTACGGAACACTGCATCCCGACGTGATCGTGCTGGATGTGATGCTTCCTGGACTCGATGGAATCCAGGTTTGCCGCGCCATTCGCGCGAAGTCGGACGTGCCAGTACTTTTTCTTTCCGCGAAGAGTGAGGACGTCGATCGGATCCTCGGGCTCGAGATTGGCGGCGACGACTATCTCACGAAACCGTTCGTCATGCGCGAATTGGTCGCGCGGGTGCGGGCAAACCTGCGTCGCTCACAGCGCACAACCTTGGAGCGCCCTGCGATCCCGGTAGTGATAGCCACCGCCACCGGGATCCGGCGACTTGGCCCATTGGAAATTGACCCGACCGCCCACACCGTGCGGGTGGGCGGGGCGCTGGTCATCCTGAAACCGAAAGAATTCGACTTGCTGCTCTATCTGATGGAACGCCCAAACGTGACCCTCTCACGCGAAGCGCTGCTGCGGCATGTCTGGAAGTACGAGCACAGTGTCGATACCCGCACCGTCGATGTTCATGTGCGGGGATTGCGCCAGAAAATCGAATCCGACCCGTCGAACCCGGTGCTGCTCGAAACTGTGCGCGGCTACGGTTACCGGCTGACCGCGCCGGAGGATTAGAGGAGCAGACGCGTTGGGATCGATTCGTGCGCAAGGCGCGTTTGCAGCCGTAGTTGGTGGTTTCCTCGCGTCCATACCGATCGTCCTGCTCGCAGTGACACGTACCACGTTGTCGCTTTGGATGCTCCTGCTCGCCTTGCTCACCGGGACCGTGTTAGCCGCCATCGCCGGTTGGGTTGCGAGCGAGCGCCTTGCGCAGGATATCGAAGAGGTTCGTTCAGTCGCCGAGTTGGCGGGCAGTGGCAACCTCGATGGAGCTGTGGAGTCGTCGACCATTCGTGGGGTCTCCGACCTGGGTCGGGCGGTCAATCGCCTGATTGGTCAATTCGAAGGCGCAGAACAGCGAAACGCACAGGAGCAACGTTGGGTCGAAGCGATATTCGATGGGCTACAGGATGGCATCATGCTGGTCGATAGCCAGGAACGCGTCATTGCGGCGAACGGCCGTGCGGCTACCTTGCTCGGGCTCGAAGGTGAGGTCCAGGTTGGACAGCGCCTGATGATGCTGGCGCGAGACTACGAGCTGGTGGAGCAATTCCGCACCGTGATGCGTACCGGCGAACGGCAAGTGCGCACGGTCTATCTCTCGCTCAGCGAACGCTTCATCGATATTTCGGTCATGCCAGTCGAAACTGAGGGCGAACGATTCGGACTGGTCGTTTTGCGCGATGTCACCGATCTCCGCCGCCTGGAACTCGTTCGCCGGGAGTTCGTCGCCAATGTCTCGCACGAGCTCAAGACTCCGTTGGCGTCGATTCGGGCACTTGCGGACACACTCGAGGCCGGAGCCATCGACGATCCGGAGGTATCCGGGGAGTTTCTGGGGCGCATTGTGTTCGAAGTCGATCGGTTGAACGGTCTCGTTGAAGAACTGCTCGACCTCGGGCGATTGGAATCCGGGCGGTTGTCGCTCGACTATCGGGCAATCGCGCCGATGGTGTTGATCGAGCGAACAGTCGGGCGTCTGGTCCACCAGATCGAAAATGCTGGATTGACGATCGAGATCGATGCAGCTCCCAATTTGCCTCTCGCCACGATCGACGGGGCGCGGATCGAACAGGTCCTTATCAATCTCATTCAAAACGCCATCAAGTTTACCCCGGCAGGCGGATCGATCCTGATACGAGCCACGGAGTCAGGGGAGTTACTCCGGATCGACATCAGCGACACCGGCTCAGGTATCCACGAGGACGAGCTGCCACGGCTGTTCGAACGGTTCTACAAAAGTGACCGCGCGCGCCGTTCTTCCGGGACCGGGCTCGGGCTGGCCATTTCCAAGCACATCGTGTTGACCCATGGGGGGCGAATCGGTGTCACGAGCGTGGTTGGACGCGGTTCGACCTTTACGGTCGAGCTTCCCATCGAACCGCGGCAGCGCGCCGGAAACGTCGTCAATGGGTCAGCGGCGGCCTGACCGCGGATCGAGAGCGTCCTGCAACCCGTCGCCCAGCAGATTGAATGCCATCACGGTCAACGTCAACGCGAGCCCTGGGAACGCCATGTACCACCATGCGTCGCGAAAGTAGTTGCGAGCGGTCGACATCATCGTTCCCCATTCTGGGGAGGGGGGCTGCGCTCCCAAGCCGATAAAGCTCAAGGAACTGGTGGCGAGGATCGCGAATCCAACGTCCAGGGTGAGCTGGATGATGATGACCGAAGCGGCGTTCGGCAGAATATGCCGAAGCATGATGCGCGAGTTGGACAGGCCGATGCTGTGTGCCGCTTGCACGAACTCGCGTTCTTTGATCGAAAGCACTTGCGCGCGCACCAGTCGCGCATACCATGGCCAGAAGACGGTAGCCAGCGCGATCATCGTATTGCGTAAATTGCGTCCAAGCGACGCAGCAATCGCCACTGCCAGGATGAGCGCCGGAAACGCGAGGAACATGTCGGTCAGGCGCATGAGCACCTCATCCACCCAGCCGCCCCAGTATCCTGCTATGAGCCCGACCGTCGTCCCGAATGTGACCGCAAATCCAAGCACGATTAGGGCGACCTGCACCGAGATGCGCGTGCCAGTCATGATCCGGCTCAAGAGGTCCCGGCCAAGCTCATCGGTTCCCATTGGATGGGAAAGCGAGGGGCCCAGCAGCTTCGAATTGGTAATGTCGGCGGCGTAGGGATCGTGGGGCGCGAGCAGCTCGCCGAAGACGGCGAGAAAAAGAAAGAGCCCAACGACTATGACCCCGATGAGGTTCAGTCGGTTGTTGACCAGAAAGCGCTTGAGATTCTTGCGCATCTGGCTTTCCGTTTTGGTGTGCTCCATCTGCATGAGCGGAGACGGATCGCCGGATGCAGTAGCGAGTGTGGCGGCGTCGATGCGGTCGGATTCCATCAGATTGCAATCCGTGGGTCGAGGAAGAGATAGAGGATATCGACGAACATATTCACCACCACGAAAATAGCCGCGATAACCAGTGTGGTCGCCATGGTGGCGTTGTAGTCGACCGCTTGAATGGCGTCGACCGCATAGCGCCCCACTCCCGGCCAGGAAAACACGATCTCGACCAGGAAGGCGCCCGAGAAGAGCAAACCGACCTGCAAACCGAGCGACGTCACCGTTGGGAGCAGCGCATTCTTGAGGGCGTGCCTGCGAACGACATCGTTGTTCGCTATCCCTTTGGCACGGGCGGTACGAATGTAGTCCTGATTGAGGACCTCGATCATTCCCCCTCGCACCATGCGTGTCACCACTGCGAGCGATCCGTAGGCCAGTACCAGCACTGGCAAAATGAGATGCTCGGTTGAAGATCTCAGCGTTTCCCAGTTGCCGGTCAGAATCGAATCGATCGTGTAGAGATGGGTGATCGATCGCGGCGGATCGACCGAGTTGGGCAAGCGTTGCCCGTCCGGTAGCCAGCCGAGCTTGCCGAAGAAGAAGAACTGGGCCATAAGTGCCAGCCAGAAGACGGGCACGGCGAGGCCCGAGATCGAGATGAACCGCGAAATGTGATCGACCCAGGAGTCGCGCTTGACCGCAGAAGCGATGCCGAGCGGCACCCCGATCACTGTCGCGATCAGGAAGGCATAGAGTCCAAGCTCGATGGTGGCGGGTAAATAGCGTCCGAGATCGTCGCGAACGGGGCGGCGAGAGCTAAAGGAGGTGCCGAAATCGAGCTGCAGCACCCCCTTGACGTAATCGATGTATTGCACCGGCAAGGGATCGTTGAGGCCGTAGTCCTCACGAATTTTCTCGACCGTCGCCTTGCTTGCCCTCGGTCCCGCAATCATACGGGCCGGGTCGGCGGGTATCAGATGCGAGAGCGAGAACGTAATGAGCGAGAGACCGAAGAGTACGAAGATCAGAAAAAACATCCGCCGGATGATGAGTCGTGCAATCAATCGTCACTCCCTCGCTCCTGGGCCAGTTCAGGTTCGCCGATCGACTTACGCCTCCTGCTCGCGATACAGGTCGTAGAACATATACGTGCCCAGATAGAGCGGGTTTGGCACGAAGCCGCCGATTCCCTTCTGGAGAATCGTGTAGTACTTGGTCTCCCCGTAGAAGATTGCTGCCGGATCAGTTTCAACAAGAATCTGCTGGCATTCTTTCATGATCGTGTCCAACTCGTCCTCGACCGTGAACGTCTCGGCTTGCGCCATCAATTCTTCGAAGCGCTCGTTGAAATAGCCGCCACCATTTGCGCCGCCACCGTTCATCGCCGAGGCCAGGAAGTTCGGTGCGAGCTGATTCCAGGAATCGTTGTAATCCGGCCACCAGGCCCACCCGCCCATAATGGCAGGGCGTTCGTCGGCGGGCATATCGCCATAAATCATGTCGTCATACGTTGCGAGGTCGACCTCAGTAATCGTGAGATCGAACCCGATCTGATTCATATTCGCCTGGAAGAGCTGCGCCGCAGTCTTGTCATCCGCCGAACTGGACGAGACCATGTATTCGAAGGAATCTCCCTCCTTGAAGCCGCCGGCAATCAGCAGCTCTTTGGCCTTATCCAGATCCGTTTCGTAGAGGAACACGTTAGGATCGTATCCACGCACGGTCGATGGTACGGGACCCGAACGAAGCAGGAGGCCCTTCTCGATGGCGTCGATGTTCTCCTGATATGGGAAGGCGTAGCAAAGACCCTGCCGCGCTTCGACTGTTCCCAACACCGGAACGTTCAGAATCCCCCAATTGACGCGAGTCGATTCGTAGATCTCGACCTGCAGGTTGTCATCCTGCTGTAGCGGCTCGACGTCGGAGGCCAGTAGGTTGTACGTGGTGGCGTCAGCTTCGCCTCGCTCCATCAGTTGGCGCCGAGTCGAAGACTCCGGGACGTTGCGGATGAAGACTTCGGAGAAGTGATTCCCCTCCCAACCGCGGTGGTAGTCCTCGAACTTCTCCAGCGATACGCCTTCGTTGAGTGTGTTCTCGACCAATCGATAGGGACCAGTACCGGCGGCATTGAAGCTGAACCACTCATGTGCGAACGGATCTTCGTCAGTCTTGTGCTCGTCCCAGGCGGTCGGGCTGACCACATAGGGACCGTACGAGGACGCCATGGCTGCCAGAAAGAGCGGCTGCGGTCTACCGAGATTGAATCTGATGGTGACATCGTCGACCACTTCGATCTGGGCTTCCGGATCGTCTACGAATCGCGCTATGACGATGTATGGACCGCGCTCCATCTGCCGAAAACGGATGAACGATTGCTTGACGGCGTCGGCATTGCATACCGTGCCATCCTGGAACAACGCGTTTGCCGGGAGCGTGAAGGTATAGGTGGAGAGATCTGAGCTGATTTCCCACGACTCGGCCAGCATCGGAGCGTACTCGAACGTGCTGCTTCCCTTGTACTGAACCAGCATCTCGTAGCAACCGAGGCAGATCATAGAACCCAGTGTTGTGTATGATGAGTGGGGATCGATATCGTTGGTCCCACCCTCGAACACAATGGTGAGCGTGCCGGAGTCAATCTCCTGGCCGCCTGTGAGCAACGGGGCCGGGCGCTGGCCCGGAGACGCGGAAACGACTGCAGGCATCGCGGCCAGCGCTGTGAGCAGCGGCGTGGCAATGCCCAGCTTCAGTCCCGTTTCGATGACCTGGCGCCGATCCAGGCGCCCCTTCAGGACATGCTGAAAAAAGGTAGCTTTCTGTTTGTCTGACACGAGAAACTCCTAAGGATGAAGGTTGCCTTCGCAGAGGGCACCCTCGATGCCTGCTCCGTTTGCCAAGCGTCGATGCGTTGGCGCTTTCTTGTGAAGGTGCGCACGAATATACCGCTGGTCACGATGGCTAACAAGGAAGCAACGCAGGTCGCGCGCCGTTTTGCACGTTTGTTTCGGTCGTCTCACTTCAGGAATGGGTGGTAACCTCTAGGGTGCATGAATGCACCTCGTCGATGGTGATTCGACCGAGACCATACGGGGCGCTCGCTGACCACATCGAACTCGAAAAAGGAGGCACGGTTCCGCCATATGTTTGGGCTGGACCACGCAATGAGGAATCGATCGCCCAAAGCGGGTTGGATGCACCCGAATGTCCTGGTTCTGGTCGCGGTGCTGGTGCTCGCGTTTCCCGTCTTCGTCCAACGCGTCGAAGCTGCCCCGGGAACCACAGCGCCTTCGGTGGCCAGCGGCTACCAGCTTCCAGATTGGATCGGTTCGGAAACGGCCGCGAGACTGGCGGTCGGTATCGATGTACTCGTTCCATCCTATATACCGGCTCCTTTTGACGGCGAGCCCGAGGTCCAGGCGAGTGACGGATACTACAGTCTCTACTGGTTGATTCCCGGTGCGCCGCCCACCTATCTCCGTGTCACTGGGACTGCCGGAGGCGAGATCCCGGCCTTTTCCTATTACGACCGCAACGTGCAGCTCGAGCAGAATGATTCGGTGATGGGGTATCCGGCCTGGCATGACGTCACGCCGATCTACGATCTTGTCTACTGGCAGGCCGGGAACGTGGTCTATACCGTCGAGAGTCACAATATGATCGGCGATACGACGATGGGCATCGCCAACTCGCTGATGACATTGGCCGTACCCGACACCGGGGGGGAATCGATCGATCAGGCACCCGCTGCGGAAGGATCGCCAACCGGAACGGTTTCCGATGGCATCTCCGTCTCCGGTATCGGTGCTCCTGCGAGGGTGGCGAGCGGCGAGATTGCCAGCATCGGTGTCCAGGGCAGCGGGGAAATCTATCTCGTGGCGAGTGATGGGTATTTCGTTGCCACCGGCGAAACGGGCGTGGTCGTTACCGCTGGTAGCGCGGTCGATTGGCAGGCACCCTTCACCGATGGCGATCTCGATGTCGCCTTCGGCGCTTACAAGTTATCGGACGACTCCAAGCTTGCCGAAGCAAGTACCAGGGTGCATGGCGCTGCAGCCGAGGCTGCGGCCGATATACCAGCCGATATCCAGTGCCCCGCCAACGCATCGGCCTCGATGGAGGCACGGGTGGCCCTCTACG
This sequence comes from Thermomicrobiales bacterium, assembly GCA_038331435.1. Lineage (GTDB taxonomy): Bacteria > Chloroflexota > Chloroflexia > Thermomicrobiales > UBA6265 > JAMLHN01. The sequence goes on from JBBQPB010000002.1 coordinate 22,930, forward strand.
GTTCTGGAGGCGTGTCCGTTTCATCGTCAACGGGCTATTGGCCGATCGAAACACCCAATACCGACTTCCAGCCCGATATGGACGGAAGCGCAACCCTCAGCGGCGGACTTGGCGTAGGTTCGACAATTACCCTCAGTTGGATGGCGCCAGACGACGTTGGCACAGCCACGGTCGTCGTGACGGATTCGACAGGCAATGAAGTCGATTCCTGCTCGATCGAAATCGTCAGCGAATCTGGCGCGGGCGATCTTGGAGCACCAGCTCCAAGTGCAGATGGCCAGGCGTCAGGCGATGGTACGGGGATTTCTGAAGCGAACAGCGAAGTGGTGGCCCAGGTCATCGCCAATCCGATTGGATTCGCTGGCGATGCCTCGGGTGGACCCGAGGCGAACGGTCC
>JBBQPB010000003.1:0-22581 GCA_038331435.1 Thermomicrobiales bacterium
CACAGTGGTGTTAGTCGTCTGTGTGCCGATCTTTTCCGTTTGGTTGCGCCGTTGGGCACCCCCAGCAGCCGCGGGAGCGTCGACGGCTCGCGTTCGCTAGGAAAGCCGTTCTCGCAGATAAAGCAAAGCCGGGTGGACGAACCGTCCACCCGGCTCCAGTTGCGATTGACTAACTGAGCGCTTGGCCGTTGAGAGAAGCGTTTTCCTCGGCGCGATCGATGACTGGATCGCTGATGGCGACTGAGACGACCACTTCATTCGGTTTCGGCTTCATCACCGTAACGCCTTGGGTGGCGCGGCCGATGAGCGAAATCTGGTCGGCAGGCATGCGGATGACCTGACCGCTGGAACTAATCAGCATGACGGTCTGATCCGGCCGGACCATATGGGCTCCCACAAGATCTCCGGTTTTTTCGGTGCGCTTCATGGCCGTAACACCCTTGCCGCCGCGCTTTTGCAGCGGGAACTGCTTCAGCGCGGTTCGCTTGCCGAAGCCATTCGCGGAGATGACCAGCAAGTCGGAGTCTTCGGACGACACCTCCGAGGAGATGATTTGATCGCCGGCATCGAGGCGGATACCGCGCACGCCTGCGGCCGGTCGCCCCATCGGGCGTACGTCATCTTCTGAGAAGCGAATCGCTTGTCCCAGCTTGGTAGAGAGCACGACATTATCGCTACCAGAACTCACGCGTACCCAGACGAGCTCATCGCCTTCCTCGAGGCCGATGGCAATCAGGCCGTTTGCGCGGACCGCCTTGAACTGGTCAAGCGCAACACGTTTCACGGTACCCATGCGGGTGGTGAAGAAGAGGTATTTCGAGGCCGAAAAATCACGGATGTTCAGGAAGGTCGTGACGGTTTCGTCTGGCAACATGTTCACGATATTGACGATTGGAAGACCTTTGGCGGTTCGTCCAGCATCCGGAAGCTCGTGAACTTTGACCTGATAGACCTTGCCGCGATTGGTGAAGACGAGCAAGGAGTCCATGGTGTTCGCTGCAAGGATGTGCTGCACACCGTCCTCATCGCGCATCGTGAGACCGGTGACACCCTTGCCGCCGCGCCGTTGCGTTCGATACACGTCGGCCGGGATACGCTTGACATAGCCACGATTCGTCATGGTGACCAGGACATCGACTTCTGGAATCAGGTCTTCGACGCTCAGATCGGACGATACGTCCTGGATGATCGTGCGCCGCTCATCACCATACTTTTCTTTGAGGGTGGCAAGATCCTGCTTGATGGCGGCCAACACTCGGTTGGGATCGGCCAGGAGCGATTCGAGATCGGCTATGATCGCCATGATCTCGTTGTACTCATCCTCGATTCTTTTTCGTTCCAGACCCGCCAGGCGCGCGAGGCGCATGTCGAGAATGGCGTTCGCCTGAATCTCGGTGAAACCAAAACCACCGATCAAGTTGTTACGCGCGTCCTCTGTGGTGGAGGAGGCGCGAATAGTTGCAATGATCTGGTCGATCGAATCGAGTGCTTTCAGGAGTCCTTCGAGAATATGCGCCCTGCGCCGAGCCCGCTCCAGCTCGTATTCGGCGCGTCGGACGACGACTTCCTGCCGGTGGCTGACGTACTCTTGCAGCGCCCGTCGCAGGCTCAGAACGCGCGGCTGAGTGCCCCGCTCCACCAACGCGAGCATATTGACGCCGAAGGACTGCTGCAGCGAGGTGTGCTTGAAGAGATTGTTCAGCACCTTGAGCGGTTGAGCGTCGCGCTTGAGCTCGATCACCATACGCATACCGGAGCGGTCCGATTCGTCCCGCAGGTCGCTGATACCGTCCAACTTGCCATCTTTGACAAGCTCAGCGATGCGCTCCAATAGCAGCGCCTTGTTGACCTGGTAGGGGAGCTCGGTGACGATGATCTGGAAGCGATTGCCGCGAGGGGATTCTTCGACGAAAGCCTTGGCGCGGATGACCACGCGGCCTCGTCCCGTGGCGTATGCGGCGCGGATTCCTTCGGTGCCGAGGATCGTGCCCCCGGTCGGGAAATCCGGTCCGGGTACGAATTGCATCAATTCATCGATGGACGCTTCAGGATTTTCGACGAGGTAAGTGATCGCGTCGCAAAGCTCGTTGAGATTGTGGGGCGGGATGTTGGTCGCCATACCAACGGCGATGCCAGCAGAACCATTTAGCAGCAGGTTCGGCAAGCGGCCGGGCAACACGCTCGGCTGGGTCATCGTCGCGTCGTAATTGGGAACAAAATCGACCGTGTTCTTGTCGATGTCGAGCAAAAGCTCGTCCGCGATCAGCGCAAGCCGTGACTCGGTGTAGCGCATGGCCGCAGCGCCGTCACCGTCGACCGAGCCAAAGTTGCCCTGACCATCGATGAGGGGATATCGCAAGTTGAATGGCTGAGCCATGCGGACCAGCGTGTCGTAAATCGCACTGTCGCCGTGTGGGTGAAAGTTCTTCATCACTTCGCCCACGGTACCGGCGCTCTTGCGGTATCGGGAGGTCGAGCGCATGCCCATCTCCCACATGGCGAAAAGCACCCGGCGGTGGACCGGCTTCAATCCGTCGCGGGCATCGGGAAGTGCGCGTTGCACGATGACGCTCATCGCATAGTCGAGATACGACTGCCGCACTTCAGTATCAATGTTCGCCAAGCGAACGTTGCCAATATCCGCCAATCAAGGATCCTTTACTGTTCAGTGTCGAAACTAGAACGACCCTTAATTCTACCATTTATCGATGAGATAATCGACCTCGGATACGACCTAAACCCCGCATAAATACTGTAGTTTTTGCCCCAGGAGAGTGTCGGCCGCGATAGCGAACGAAAACAGGGCGCATCGTGCTCGATGCGCCCCGTTCTGGATTGTCTGTTGCTGGTTCTCGCCTATTCAGCGATAAGCTGGAACCCGCAATTCGAGCAGAATTTCGCACCGGGCGTGACAGGAGATCCGCAGTTCGGGCAGAAGTTCGCCTGTCCCTGACTGCCACCCGCCTTGGCAGGTGCGCCGGCTGCCTGTTGGCCGCCTCGCTGACTCTGGCCGATCGCGTCGGCCATCGCCTGGCCCATCGCCATTCCGGCGCCGAGCCCAACACCAGTAGCCGCGGCTCCACCGCCTCCCGGGTTTTGAGCTGCATCACGCATTGCCTGAGCTGCCTGGAATTGGGTGAAGGCGCCCATGTCACCGATCGCACCCATCCCGGAGCGCTGGTCGATCATCTTGGCGACTTCCTCTGGCGGAGTGATGGCCTCGACCTGGAAGGTCACAAGCTCGAGACCGATGCGGTCAAAGTCGTCGCTCAAGGACGCGCGAGAGACAGTGTTGAGGTCGGTCATCATGCCGGGAAGATCGGTGAGTGTGCTCTTCATATCCCCAAGGATATCGTTGAAATTACTCACGATGATCGAGCGGAGGAAATCCTCGATGTTGGAAATCGAGTAGCTGCCGCGGGTACCGACGATGTAGTTCACGAAGAGGGTCGGATTGGTGACGCGAATCGAGAACGTGCCAAATGCGCGCAACCGCACCATGCCGAGCTGCGTGTCGGCAAAGGTCATTGGCGTCGGCGTGCCCCACTTCAGCCCGGTAAATTCGCGGGTCGAGACGAAGAAGACCTCCGCGGTAAACGGGGACTTTCCGCCGAAGGCTGCGCCAATGAGACCGCCGAGCAACGGAATATTGTTGGTCGAGAGCGTGTGCCGGCCAGCACCGAAGGTATCCAGCGCTTTTCCATCGCGAACGAAAACCGCTGATTGGTTCTCGCGAACCACCAGCTGCGAACCCAGGCGGAACTCGCCCGACCCGGTTTCGGGCACGCGCCGGACGATTTCATCCGGCCGCTCATCGGTCCATTGGACCAGATCCAAAACTGCCAACGTGGTTTCTCCTGTCGAAGTCGGATCGACGACTTCAGTAGCGAGTTAGGCGTCCGAATCAAGCGATGCTGGAATCTCAGCTGCAACCGTCTTTTCACCCTTGAGGGCGACCAGGCGGGATTCAATATCTGAGTCGTAATCGAGCTCCGCAAATTGGGCGTCGATCGAATCGTCCTGCATCTCCAGCATGGCGGCCGTCTGGGCTTCCTGCCCTCGGATTTTTCGCTCCATGCGGTCGAGATCGGTAGTCGGATCCATCGACGAGAAATCAGCGCTGCTCAAAGACTGAGCGATCTGCGCCTGCGCTCGTGCTCGCTTCTGGCGTGCCACGAGTGAATCGCGCTGGCTGCGAGTCTGATCGTACTTGGCTTCGAGCTGAGTAAGCTGCGACTTCAGTTTGACAACTGACTGGTTCTGCAGCTCGAACTGTTGCTGATAAAGCGCAGCATTGTCGCTGTAGTCCTTCTGACGACGCAAGGCTTCGCGTGCGAGATCGTCCTTGTCGGCATCGACCGCGCGCTGGGCTTTGTCGCCCCATGCGTCTGAAAGCTTTTTCGTTTCGTCCCGATCAAACTCGAGCTCTTTTTCCTGCGCGATCATCGACGCTACCTGCTTGCGAGCATCGGCAATGTTCGCCTGCATATCGCGCAGAATCTGATCGATCATGATCTCTGGATCTTCGGCCTGATCGAGTAGATCATTGACATTCGCACGCACCAGGCGTGAAACACGATCGATAACTCCCATGATGGAAACCTCCGTTTAACGCATTGGGCGCGGTGTTCGAAGCTCGGTCCCCGAGCTTGTAAGGCATTTCGCGCCTGAATCGATTATCTCACTTGATACGATAGGTTTCGATATCGTCCGGATGCACGTCGCTCGCGGTGAATCGCTGCACCGCGCCGTCGATGTCGAGCTGAACCAGGGCCCTTCCATCACTGGTCTTTCCGGTGCGAATCACACCAGGACCGGAGCGGGTGCGCTCGTCAGGTACCGAGATCTTCGCCCTGCCAGCCGTTTCCGACCAATCGATCTCTTCCACGGGCTCCGCTGCGAGCAATTGCTGCGGCGTGTGCCCTGGATCGGTGGAGAGCCAGAGCCACATCTGAGGCTGATTGTCGAGCCGGATGAATCGCTCGGTTGTGGAATCAGTGCGTACATCGATCAGAGCCTCGACCAAATGATCGTCGCCGAGGATCGAAACGGCATCGCCAAGACTGATACCTGGAAGCTCGACCGTCTCCGATTCTTTCTTGTCGCCGTCATCGAAAGCCTTCTCAGTTGCCGGGGCAACCTTGGCTGGCTTTGTCGCCTTGGCCGGGCGACCCTGGTCGATAACGCTGCTTCGCAAGTCGAGTCCGGCTTTGAATTCCGCGATTTGAGCCGTCACGTTGGCAGTGGCACTCTCGTCCCCCGCTTCGATGCTCTCGACTCCCGATTGCAAGGCGTTTACCTTGACGAGCAACCCTTCATCGAACAGGCGGAGCTGCGCGAGGGCGGCATCGTCGATAGGGCGGTCGGAGAAAAGCCCGCCGTAGCCATAGCTCAGTGAGCGGACGAGATTGGCCACGTTGCGGAACCCTTGCACCACCGCATCGAGCTCATTTACTCGACTGACATTGCGCTCATTTGCGGCAGTCCGTTCCAACGCCTCCACACGGGTGGCACTCTGGTCGAGCTGACGGGCGATTTCATTGCGAAACACTCGATCGGAATCGCGCGCCTGCTCCTTGTTCTTATATCCCACGTAGCCCGGGATACGATCGAGCATCGATCCCGCGCTGTCCTGATAGTTGTCAGTGAATTCGTTGGTTTGGTCGACCGCGTCACCGACCGCGCCTCGGGTTGTTTCGACCCCGCCGCTGACACCCTCCTTCACCCAATTCTCGAATTGTTCTGCTTTGGCCTCGCCTTTTAGCATCGTTTCTCGAAACCAGCTCATCGTGTGTCCTCCTTACGATATCGTTCAGCAAAGATAAGGCCGTCGATCAGGAAAGGAAAATTTGCACACCGCAGTACGGGCAGGTGACGATCCCCTTGCCGGCCAGCTCCAGCTTGCCGCCGCAGTTCGGGCAAAACTGAGCACCCTGCAGTTTGGAGGCCTCGACCGAATAGAGCATCCCCTTGTTCCAGTCGACGTAGCCGCTAAACAGTCCGCGGCCGACGAGTTCGTTGAGATCCTTTTCGACCTGATCGCGGGACGAATGCATTTCCAGCACGAGGTCGGAGATGGATACCTGTCCACGAGTCGAAACGATATTGAGCAGCTGGCGTTGCTGGTCGATCTTTGCCATCTGCTTTTCTTCCATCGATCCCTTGCGCGTGAAGAAAATGCCGCCACCGACAAGCGGGATCACGATCACACCAAGCAGCAGGATCAACCCAAAGATCGCGCCCGATCGCTCGAGTTTGTCCTCATTCAATCCAGAGATGAGCCAGGCACTTCCCGCAATTCCGAGAATTGCCCCGGCAGCGATCATGCCCAGTCCAACCAGTTTTCCCGATGAGCTCATCGCATACCTCAAGTGAAACTTTGAGCGACTGTCCGCTCAGAAAGAATTGTCGCGAATTGCGCGCAAGAACGCGAGAGTCTGGAGGGCGCTGGATTGCCAGGTGAACGATGCGGCGCGCGTTATCCCGCCTTCGATCATACGCTGACGACGCTGAGAGTCTTCGAGCGCACAATGCAGAGCGTCCGAAATCGACTCAGGATCGATCGGGTTGGCGAGGAGCGCTGCATCGCCGCAAATCTCTGGCAGCGCGGATCGGTTGGCAGCGACCACCGGTGTTCCACACGCCATCGATTCGAGCGCTGGCAACCCAAATCCCTCATACAACGACACGAATGCCGTGACTGACGCTGCGGAGTAGAGGCCAGGCAGATCGCCATTGCGGACATATCCGGTATAGAAAATACGACTGGAGAATGGACTGCGTCGCGCCCGTTCCAGAATTTCATCCGCTCGCCATCCGGCAGCACCGCTGAGAACTAGCGCGAGGTCGGGCAACTCTGGCGCGATCCGCTCAAAAGCTTGAATAAGCCGAACGAGATTTTTTCGGGGGTGGAGCGATCCTACGGCCAGAATGAAGCGTTCTGGTAAGGAGTAGTCAGTCCGAATTCGGGCGATGATCTCAGGCGTGACGGGGCGAAACTCCGGCGAAACCCCGTGATGGATGACATGAATCGTGTCCGGCGGTACACCGAGGCGTTGGATAAGATCGTGGCGGGTCGCATCCGAGACGGCAATGATCGCCGTCGCCGCATGGCAATTCCAGCGCGTCGTCCATTCCAACTGCTTTCGATGCAATGGCTCGTGGCAGCCGGGTTCGACCAGATAGCCAAGATCATGCACGGTGACCACCGATGAGGGATGAGCAGGCGGGATGACATGTGACGGCACGAACAAGAGATCCGGCGGATTTCGGCGCATCTCGAGGGCAAGTGAGCGCAGTGTCCAAAATCGTGGACTCGGAATCGGCTTCCCAACGCCGGGGTACCGCACGCCCAAAGGCGCAATTTCACTGTTGAAATAGACGTGGATGTCGTCGGGTGGATCGAGGTCCGCCATGGCGGCAAGCAATTCGATGGCATACCGCTCGGTTCCGGTCGGTTGCCCGACCGTCGCACGGCTACCATCGATGCCGATAACGGGATTTGCTGAAGCGATCGTTAAGTCAGCTCCGACATCAACGGTCCGAGGGCAAACATGAAATCTCCCTTGCATGCGACGTCGCCATCGACCGTCGCGATGCCACTGCCGGTACCGATCGAACGGCGTAACTGGCCGATAGTCACTTCGAGCCGCAATGTGTCTCCCGGTTTCACCTGGCGTTTGAAGCGGACGTTATCGATGCCGGCGAAAAAAGCAATTCGCCCCTTGTATTCCTCAACCGTGCCGAGCGCAATACCGCCAACCTGGGCGAGGGCTTCGACAATCAAAACCCCGGGCATCACTGGATACTCAGGAAAGTGACCCTGGAAAAAATACTCGTTGATGGTCACATTCTTGATGCCAACCGCCCGTTGCCCGACTTCGAGTTCGATGACCCGATCGACCAGCAGGAACGGGAAACGGTGCGGCAAAATCCGCTGAATAGCGACAGAGTCGAGAAGCGTGGGCAATTCTTTTTCAGGCATGCGTCGACCCTTCTAACGCGAGGCAGCAGCGGTCAGATTTCCAACTGGAACCAATTGATCCCGATCTGGTCCCACTCCAACCATGGACACCGGCGCCCCAGTGAGCGATCCGATTCGTTCGATGTACGAGATGGCATTGTGAGGAAGATCGTCGGCGGAGCGCACTGACGTGATTTCCGTGAGCCACCCTTCCGAAGCAGAAAAGACCGGTTCGACTCGATCGTATTCGGTCGATACCGTTGGAATACGCTCGATCCGCTGGCCGTCGAGCGTGTAGTCCACACCCACCTGAATCGGATCGAAGGCGTCGAGCACATCCAGCAGGGTCAAGGCGATCTCGGTTACGCCATTCAACCGTACGACGCGCCGAGCTGCAACAGCATCGAACCAGCCGACCCGTCGCGCTCGTCCGGTGGTGGTGCCGTACTCACGACCGCGTTCACGGATATCCTGTCCGGTCGCGTCGAAAAGCTCGGTGGGGAACGGTCCGCTGCCAACTCGGGAGCTATAGGCCTTAAAAACCCCTATTATCGCGTCGACCTGATTCGGCGCGATGCCCGCACCCTGGCACGCGCCAGCCGCGGTTGGCGAAGAGGACGTAACAAACGGATAACTGCCATAGTCGATGTCCAGCATAGCTCCCTGCGCACATTCGACGATAACCCGCTCGCCGCGATCGAGCGCATCCTGCACGACCTCCTCGGCGTGACTCACGAACGGCCAGAGAATTTCCGCGGCCTCGAGCAATCGCTCGGTGGTGGTGGCAGCATCCACTTCGTCGGCGCCGTAGTAGCTGGAAAGCAACCGGTTGCGGGCTTCGAAGTTTTTCGCCAGTTCTGCCCGGGCCGTCCGCTCGTTACACAGGTCCACCATGCGCATGCCACGTCGTGAGACCTTGTCTGCATAGGCCGGCCCGATACCGCGCAGCGTGGTGCCAATCGGCGCTTCGCCCCGCAGGATCTCTTCACCGCGATCGATCTCGGAATGAAACGGCAGCACCACATGAGCGCGATCGGAGATGACCAACGCGGAGGTGTCGATGCCACGCGCGCGCAATTCCGCTAGCTCTCTGGCAAGTTGAAGAGGATCGATCACCACACCAGCGCCGATGACGCAGGTCGTTCCCGGGGAGAGGATGCCGGACGGAACCAGGTGCATCTTGAAGACGCCCTGTGGTGTCGAGATGGTATGACCGGCATTGCTGCCGCCGTTCGCCCGAACGACCATGCCGGAAGTCCCGGCAAGAGCATCGGTAATCTTGCCCTTCCCTTCATCTCCCCATTGTCCTCCGAGAACGATTGTTGCTGGCATCGTCTTCCTAACGTTTCGTGGCTACATGTCGAGAAGTGAGAAATCAGGTGCGTTTCCGCATGGACTCCGAAGAGCGTTCGGACATCGAGCGTAGCGCGATGATTTGCTCGCGCATGTTCAGGATCACTTCTACTCCGGCCAGGTTCACCCCGAGATCATTGGTCAAACGCTCGATCGTCATGACTCGTTCCACGGTGTCCTCATGGTAAAGCCGGAAATGCTCGTCCGATTCAGCGGGACCGATGAGTCCCGCGCTCTCTAAATAGCGCACCCGCCGCACGGTGATACCGGTGCGGGTGGAAATCGCCTGGAGTGTGACGTATCGGGTTTCGAAGCGGGCGGCGGATCCGCCCGATTGCGCAGTCATGGTCAGCCTCCGGATCGCAGCTCTCGCAGCTCTTCGAGCAGCGCCTTCTCTTGATCGGTCAGATTGGTGGGGAGCACAACGTTCAATTTTGCTAGCAGATCGCCGCGCTCGCCGGACTTGGATTTCAACTTGGGCATTCCCTGGCCACGCAGGCGGAAGCTCTTGCCTTGCTGAGTCTCGGCTGGAATAGTGAGCTCAACGCGCCCCGTTGGGGTCGTAACCTGTGCCTTCCCGCCCAGCAGAGCGGTGAAAAGCGGCACCTCCACCTCCGTGCGCAGGGTGTCACCTTCGCGGGTAAACCGTTTGTCATCCGCAACGGTGACGATTAAATAGACATCTCCATTGGGTCCGCCACCCTCGCCAACCCCGCCCTGACCGCCAACCCGGATGCGCGAGCCATTGGCAACTCCAGCCGGAATCTTTACTTCGATCGTCTTGATGCGTGGGATGTAACCAGAGCCGTCACATGTCGGACAGAGAGAGTTGCGTACCAGCCCGGTCCCGCTGCAGGTTGGACACACCTCTTCGGCCTGAATGTCGAAGCGGCGTGTGGTGCCCCGGAACGCTTCATCGAAGGAAACTTCGACCTCGGCGTCTATGTCCTGACCTCGTCGCGGCCGGGGAGTCGCGCGGGTGAAGGTGTCCGAGCTGCGCCGGCTATTGCCGAAGCTACCGAAAAGCGTCTCGAAGAAGTCTGAATGATCGCTCGACGATCCGAAATCAGTTGATGATGGTCCACCGCTACTTCCGGTAAACCAGCTGCCAAAATCCTCAGTCTGTGTGCGGCGCGGATCGCCTTTCGGCTCGTCTCCGGTATACCCCGCATCCTTGTACCGTTGCCATTCGTCGCCGTACCGATCGTACAGTTTGCGCTTGTCCGCGTCAGACAGGACTTCATAGGCTTCGTTGACTTCCTTGAAGCGCTCCTCCGCAGTAGGATCGCCGGGATTGACATCCGGGTGGTATTTTCGGGCAGCCTTGCGAAACGCGGTTTTGAGCGCCGCGTCATCGGCAGACCGTTCGACGCCCAGGGTTTCGTAATAGTCCTTGAATTCCAGTTTAGGCATCGGGCGTGTCCGGTTGGATGGCGGGAGCAGCGACCGTCCTGGTTCGCTTGTTGACGGCACGCTTCGGTTTTCGGCCAGCGGATGTTTCGGAGAGCACGACCACGTCCTCGGTTGCTTGCGCTGGTTGCTTGATCAGGTCGTTGGGACCGCTGGTCTTCCGGTAGATCCAACCGAGTCCGATCCCGGCCGGAATGGCGAACGCAAGTCCGACCCATGGAAAAACAATGGCCAGCAATGTGGTCATGCCAGCAATGGCATCTTCGATGAGGGAGACCATAGGATTGGCAAGCCCGTTAGAGGCAACTGTGATTCGCGTACGGCTAACCGCCTTGTAGACGTGAACGGCGCCGGCCACGAACAGCCCAATGAACATGGCAACGACCTCATGGATCTCGCCCTGGCCCGAAACCGCCGCCATCATCAGAAACATGCCAGAGGCCGGCCGGAGCGGCGAGTTGATCAGGTCGTTGATGTGATCAACTCGCGGGATCTTGTCGGCAATCAGATCGATGGTGACCAGTACCAGCAGAATCGCGATGCCGCCAACCGAGGAAATGATGTTGTAGGGTTGGGGGAGGTTGACGTAATTAGTGAATCGGTCCGCGAGCGCCAATCCAAGGAGTGGCAAGAACGCGTTCAGACCAGCCGCCGCCGCCAGCAGCACTCCGGTCAAGGTGTTGGTCACAGATTCACCCTGAGATAATCGCGCCGACACCGACCGTGCACGGCGCGACCATGATACCAGTTTGCTCGGATCGCTCGAGGAAACGCGTGACGGCGGAGTCCCGCAACTCTGCCGTCGTGCTTTTCAGGGATTCAGTTGTTGCTAGCCAGACCGGCCCCGATTGATCGAGGGGATGCGTGCGCTAACGCCTAGAGGACTGAGCGTACGACGGTGACCAGCTTGCCCTGGATCTCGACGTTATCGGGACGGGTATAGATCGGATCCATCGTGACATTGGCAGGTTGCAGCCGAATACGATCATTCTCGTAATAGAACTTCTTGAGCGTGGTTTCCTTCTCATCTTTCAACCAAACTGCCACGGTGTCTCCGTTTTCGCAGGTTTCCTGATGCCGGAGCAGGACGACATCGCCATCGTTGATGAGCGAATCGACCATTGAGTGTCCTTTGACCCGCAATGCGAACAGATTGGCTCCACCATCCGGAAAGAGCTCAGAGCTGAGCTCGATCGACTCGCTGGCTTCGGCTCCTTGCAAGTCTTCCGGGACAGGAATTGGAAGACCGGCGGCAATCTGGCCGATCACCGGAATGGAGATCACCCGGCGGCGGCCTGGTCCGCGGTTTACGAGCTCGATACCGCGTGAGATATTCCGGTTGCGTCGAATGAGGCTGTGCGCTTCCAGGACCTTCAGGTTGTAGTCGACGACACTGGTGGATGAGATCCCCAGTTCGGCCTGGATGTCGCGAATTGTGGGCGGATAGTCATTCTCATCAAGAAAAATCTCGATGAAGTCGAGAATCGCCTGTTGTCGTCGAGAGAGGTCCTTCATACTTTTCTCCAGTGCTGTAGGTCCCTGTGCGGGTGCGGGTTCCTGGAGCTGGATTATATGGCGAACACATGTTCGTGTCAAACGCTCGTTCTAATTTTGACGCGAGAGTCATAGCTTCATGTTGCTGTTGACTCAGATGTCCAAATTGATTGCTGTGACGAAAGACAACGACGATGCAAGACGATTTCGTTTCTGCCCTTACCCCGGCGCTGGAAAAACTCGAGTTCGATGAAATCCGCTTCCGGCTGGTGGCGCAATGCCTTTTCTCGGTCACCCGGGAGCACGCATTGGCACTCGAGCCATCGACCGATCGCTGGCTGGTCGATCGCTGGTTGGAAGCCACCGCCGAGGGTGTCGACCTTCTGACCAACTTTCCGGACATCACGATTGGCGGAGCACGTGATATCCGATCCGGTGCGGAACGGGCCGGAAAGGGAAGCCGACTGCTGCCTCAGGAGCTGGTGGCCATAGCGGAGACCGCCCGGGCAGCCCGCCTGTTACGCAAATCGATCCATCGGCTACCGGAAGTCAATCAACGCTTTCCACAGCTCCTCGATCTTTCCTCGGGTTTGATCGACGCGATGGAACTGGAAACCACCATCGGCCGAACGATCGGTCCGGCGGGTGATGTGCTCGATACGGCCAGTCCCGCACTTTCCCGTATCCGAAAAGAGGTGCGGATCGCACATGGCCGTTTGATGGATCGGCTCAATCGATTCGTTGGCAGCTCGAACCCAGCGTTGCAAGACGCGATCGTTACGTCGCGCGATGGCCGCTATGTGGTGCCGGTCCGGGCAGATAGCCGCGGTCAGATTCCGGGTGTGGTCCATGATGTCTCGTCGAGTGGACAGACAATATTCGTCGAGCCACTTGAAGTGGTCGAGCTCAACAATCGGTGGCGGGAAGCGCAGATCGAGGAAACCCGCGAGATCGATCGCATCCTCGACGAGCTCAGTCATGAAGCTGGCCGGTACGCAACCGAGCTGCGGTTGACCGTCGATTCGGTGGCCCGGATCGACTTTGCGCTGGCGAAGGCGAGATTGGCATTTGCCATGCGGGCTACACAGCCGAAGGTCTGGAGTCAAGTGCGTCGCGACGAAGCGATGGCGGGCCACCCAATCCAGCGAATTCGACTGCGCCGTGCGCGTCACCCGCTGCTCGACCAGGAATCCGTAGTTCCGATCGATATCGATCTGGGCGAGGACTTTCGTGTTCTATTGATCACCGGTCCAAACACCGGTGGTAAGACCGTTGCGCTCAAGACGGTTGGTCTGCTGTCAGCAATGGCGCAATCTGGTCTCTTTATTCCCGCGGAAGATCAATCGATCCTGCCGGTCTTCACCTCGTACTTTGTGGATATCGGCGACGACCAAAGCATTGCGCAGAGTCTGTCGACGTTTTCCGCGCATATTGCATCGGTCATCTCGATGCTCGAACAGATCGAGCCGACCAGTTTGGTGCTGATCGACGAAGTCGGGTCCGGCACAGATCCGATCGAAGGTTCGGCGCTGGCGCGGTCGATCATCACCGAGCTGCTGGAGCACGGTCCGCTGGTGATTGCGACCACACACTACTCGGAAGTCAAGAGCTTCGCTTATGAAACAAGTGGGGTCGAGAACGCATCGGTTGAGTTCGATGTCGAAACCCTGCGTCCCACGTATCGAGTCGTCATCGGCGTGCCGGGGCAGTCGAACGCATTGGCTATCGCGCGGCGATTGGGTTTGAGCGATCGTGTACTCGACCGCGCCGCCGGCTATGTCGACTCCGAAACGATCCGCACCGATGAACTGCTGGGCGAAATCCGCGCGATTCGCGATCGGGCGGAGCAAGAACGTGAGCAGGCTACCCAGGAGCGACTGCAGGCCGCACGATTGCGCAACGACGCGGCCGAAGAATTGCGGAACGCAGAGATCGAGCGACTCAACGCCCGTGAGGATGCCTTGGCAGCGGCGGAAGCCGAACTCGCGGGGGCGCGGGCGAGTGTCCGACGCTTGCAACAGGCTGCGTCACGTCCGATAGAGCGACCCGAGATCGAGCAACCGCAGGTGGAGCTAGATAAGGCTTTGCGGCAGGTCAAGGATTTCCGCCGCAATCTTGGAGCTAGCCGTCCTCGCCAAGTGGCGCCGGTGATCTCCGTTGGCGATAGGGTCGAAGTGCTGACGTTGGGAATGGAAGGCGAAGTTGCGTCGATCGAAGGGGATTCCGTCGAAGTTGTGATGGGCGGATTGCGGATGCGCCAACAGTTGGTGGGATTGAAGCGTCTCGGGGGCCCGCGCAAAGAGCCCACCCGAAAAGTTTCGATCGCAAGTGCCGCCGGGGTGTATGTTCCGATGGAGATCGACGTGCGCGGCGAGCGCGTGGCGGATGTCGAAGACCAACTGGAACGCTATCTGGACAGTGCGTATCGAGGGAACTTGCCAAGCGTGCGCATTATTCACGGAAAAGGCACGGGAGCGCTGCGTCAGGCCGTTCGACGGCAACTGGCGTCGCATCCGGGCGTCGCCCGCAGTGAGTCGGGCGGTCATGGAGAAGGCGGCGATGGGGTGACCATTGCCTATTTCGAGGAAGCCTGACGAGCTAATCAGGCGAACGAGAGCGCGGCCTCGGCTTCGCGGTGGCGCTCGATTGCCAGTTCCACCTCATCGAGCACGGTATCGAGCGCTTCCGACCACTCCTCATCGAGCTCGACAAGTCGCAACCTGATCGAGTTCGGAGTGATTTTGACGGCATGCCCGAACCGACCGATCAGCTTGCGCGCATTCAGCTTTCCTGTCTCGATCGGGCGGATTACGATTTCGCGCTCTCGCTCCACGATCGAGGTAATACCGAGGCGCTCCGAGCGCAACCGTAGCTGAATCAGCGCCAGTAAATGCTCCACCTCTGGGGGCGCTCCCCCGAATCGGTCCTCCAATTCCGCACGCATTTCCTTGAGTCCACCGCTATCTTCGATTCCCGAGATGGCTCGATAGGTCGCAAGTCGAAGCTCGACATCCTGGATGTAATCGGCCGGAATCAATGCGGTGATCGGGAGGTCCATGGTTACGGCCTCGATCTCTGGGGTCGGAGCCCCATTGCGGGCTTCTTCGACGGCCTGAGCGAGCAAGCGAAGATAAAGCTCGTAGCCGATTTCCGCGATATGGCCACTTTGCTCCGCGCCAAGCAAGTTGCCGGCCCCGCGGATTTCCATATCCCGCAGGGCGACCCGCATTCCCGATCCGAGCTCTGTGGCCTCCTGAATTGCTTCGAGACGAGCTTCAGCTTCTACAGACAGGGACTTGTTCGGTTTGACAAGAAGATAGGCATAGGCGCGATGGGCGCCACGCCCGACTCGACCGCGAAGCTGATAGAGCTGGGTGAGTCCGAAGGTATCAGCGTCATCGATGATGATCGTGTTGGCATTGGGAATATCGACACCCGATTCGATGATCGTGGTGCAGACGAGCACATCGAATTCCCCTTGCACGAATTTCGTCATCACTGATTCGAGCACCTCTTCATCCATTTGCCCGTGCCCGACGCCGATACGCGCCTCGGGGACAACCTCGTGCAAGTGTTTGACCACTTTCGAAATCGAATGCACGCGGTTGTGCACGAAAAATACCTGCCCGCCTCGCTCGACCTCCCGAAGAATCACATCCCGAATCAACGAATTCCCGGTCTTGGTGACGAACGTGCGAATCGGAAGGCGGGCGTTCGGCGCGGTATCGATCACGCTGATATCACGAATTCCTGCCAGTGCGATATGCAATGTGCGAGGGATCGGGGTCGCGCTCATGGATATGATGTCGACTTCGGTGCGCAGTTGCTTGAGGAACTCCTTCTGTCGCACGCCAAAGCGCTGTTCCTCGTCGATGATGACAAGACCGAGATCCTTGAAACGGACATCGTGCTGCACCAGTCGATGCGTGCCGATGACGATATCGACGGAGCCGTCCGCCAATCCCCTGACCACCTGGTTTTGAATCTTGTCGGAACGAAGTCGTGAAAGCATCTCTACCTTCACCGGAAAAGCTGCCAGGCGTTGCGAAAAAGTCGCGAAGTGCTGAAGTGCGAGGACTGTGGTGGGTACCAGCACGGCGACTTGCTTGCCAGCATTCACCGCCTTGAACGCTGCGCGCATGGCAACTTCCGTTTTGCCGAAGCCCACATCGCCGCAAATGAGCCGATCCATTGGCTTGTCCGACGACATGTCTCCCTTGACATCGACAATAGCCTTGGCCTGATCGATGGTTTCCGTGTAGGGGAAGGAGCTATCGAGCTCGTGGTCCCACACACTGTCCGGCCCGAACTGGTGTCCCCGGGCAGCATCACGGGCAGCGTAGAGATTGATGAGTTCGTAGGCCATGTCGCGTACAGCGCGGCGAACGCGTCGTTTCGTCTTGACCCATTCCCCTGAGCCCAGGGAGCTGAGCGCGGGAGAAAGCCCACCAGAGGAATAGACGGTCACCCGGTGCGATTGGTCGACCGGGACATACAGGCGCTCGCCTTTGGCGAATTCGAGCAACAGGTACTCGCGCTCGACTCCGCCTTGTTCCATTCGAATAAGTCCTTGGAAGACCGCGACGCCGTGATCGATATGGACCACATGGTCGCCGGGAGTCAACGAGGCAGCAAAAGCGCGGGCGGCTTCCTTGCGCTTGGGTTCGCGCGCGCGCAGCGTCTTGTGGAAGCCGTAAAGCTCCAGATCGGTCAGCAGCATAAACTTCGCGCTGGCAATCTCGAACCCGCCGTCAAGATCGGAGGGGATGATTTCGATTTCGCCAGGAACAAGGGGGATGCCGGTATCGCGCGATTCTCCTTTCGATCGCCGCGGGAAGATGTCGTGCTCCTCGAAGATATCTGTGAGGCGCTCGACCTGGTCGGTGGCTAGCTCGACCCTCCAACCGTCGCGGATACGTTGCGACACGGTCGAAACGATATCCGGGATCCGGCCGGCAAACTGCGTGGGAGTCGACCAGCCCTTGAACGCGACGGTGTCACGGCCCTGTTCTTCTGAACCACCGAACGAAAGCGTCTGTCGCTTACTCAACCCATCGAACACATCGGCGAATGCGATGTACGGATCGGGCAGTCCCTGCGGCAGCTCGCGGCTGTTGACGGCGGCTTGATAGTGATCGCGGGCGTGCTCATCGCGTTGCGACCCAGCCAGGGCGATGCTGCCGGGGTCGTCGAACATTATCAGGGCATTCTCGGACAGGTGATCAAGAATCGTGGTCGGTTGCTCCAGGAGGAACGACGCAAAGAGGTCGAGCTCTGTCGGAATAGCGCCGTCCCCTGCGCGTTCGAGCGTCCGGCCCAATTCCTCGCGGACTTCGAAACGCAAAGGGGAAAGATCGAGCTGCCGAAATGCCCGGGCGGCGAGCGGAAGATCCCAGACCGGAAGCTCGATGGCTGGAAGCAGCACCAGCGAATCGATCCGTTCCAGCGATCGTTGCGAGTTGGAATCGAAGAGGCGAATGCTGTCGATCTCGTCACCAAAGAAATCGAGCCGGGTCGGACCGGTTGATCCCGGCGAATAAATGTCGATAATGCCGCCGCGTCTGGCAACTTCGCCCACTCGCTGGACAATGGTGACGGACTCATATCCAACCGAAGAGGCCCAGGCAAAGAGTTCGGCTTGCCGCACGATTTGACCTGGTCGAATCTGCCTCAGATGGGCCTGCAAATCGTATGGGGAGAGCACTGCATGGGTGATCGAAGCGGCAGAGACGAATGTGATTGATTGATTCGGAAGCGAGTCAACCTGAAGGAGCGCCGAAATGTAGTTGGCACTCTGGTCGCTGTCGCGTGGAAGGCGTTCGTAGGGGAGTGCCGCAGGCGCAGGCCAATGGACGACGGATCGATTTCCGTCAAGGAACTCGGCCACGGCAGATGACAGGACATCGGAGCGATCGCCCCGGCTACTGACGACAAGGATCGATCGATCAAGTTGAGAGGCGACTGCCGCGATCATAGCCGGCCGGGCCGCATACGGAAGATCGTCGACGACGGCGTTATCCCCGTCTTTGACTCGCTTCACGAGCCGCCTCGCGGAAGGATTCTGCAAGAGATCTGGAAGGATGTGGGCAAGGTTCATTGGGCAGGCTCCGAATGGAAGGGACGCCAAACGACCTCCAAACCCCGGTAGGGAGGGGGTCGGCGGCAGCCAGGAAGTTTACCATTCGACCGCCTCGACATACCGTAGAATGCCGAAATCATTCGTTTCAATCGCTGAGAGCTGCCCCCGCATGAGCTGGCTGAGTCGGAATTTCATCCTGGTGGCCGCGCTCGTTCTCGGCGTCGTGGTCGGCATCGCTGCGCTGCGCGTATTCGATGACCGGTCTGCGCCGGAGATCATCATTCGAGACGCGGCACAGGCGCGTACGATTTCGGTGCAAGTGAGCGGGGCAGTGATCTCTCCCGGAGTCTATGACCTCGATCCCGATGCACGGCTAGAGGACGCGATCCTCGCCGCTGGAGGAGCGACTGAGAACGCTGACCTGGCGGCGCTCAATCTGGCACGCCGACTGAAAGATGGTGAGGACATAGATATTCTGGCCATCGTCCCAACAGTTGGACCGGGTACCGTCACCGCCGCCGAAAATGACGATCGCATCAATGTCAATACAGCAAGCGCAGCGGAACTCGATTCATTGCCAGGAATCGGGCCAGCGTTGGCTGATGCCATTATCGAGTACCGAACCAACACCGGGCTGTTCGGATCGATCGACGAGCTTGCTCGGGTGCCCGGTATTTCCGCCCGCATGGTTGACAACATGCGAGAACAGGTCACGACCTGATCGATGACCGGGCTGGCGATCGGTCTTGCGTTTCTTGCGAGCTTCGGGCTCGGTTTTGCCAGCGTCGTCCTCTGGTGCGGCCTTGTGATCTTGTTGCGTGCGCGGCGGGCGCTGAGCATTTCTGCAGCAATTGCCGTCGTCGCTGCTGCGCTTGTTGGTGCGATGTGGGCACACGCGAATCAGGCCGAAATTGCGCCGACCATGCCGGCCGGATCGTACGAGGGAATTGCCACGGTCATCGATGGGCCGTTCCTGACGCCAAGCGGTCAGCGGTTCATCATTCGAGGCGAGAGCACGCAGCGACAGGATGTTTGCGTGTATGCGGCCTCAATCCCGCGTCCGCATACTGGAGACCTGGTGTTCATTTCCGGACGTGTGACGCTGCCTCAGGACCTCTCGAAAATCGGTCAAGCGGTACTTCGAACGCGCGATTGCACCGTTCAGTTGCAATCCGACAATCTGGTAATTGTCGAAACAGGGACGGGAATTCAGGCGCATCTTTCGCGGTTCCGCACCGACCTGTCCGATTTCCTGATGCAAGCGGCGCCCGGGGATACTGGCGCCTTGCTGAGCGGACTGGTTACCGGAGATGACGGCGCGTTGTCCGATGAGGCGAGCATCGCTTTTTTGAACTCGGGAACGACGCACATCACAGCAATCTCCGGCGCGAACTTTGCCGTATTGACGTTGTTGCTGGGAGTAATGGCAACTGGCGCCATGCGACGAAGCCTTTGGTTCATTGGCATCGCGACAGGCGTGATCTGGCTTTACGCAGCAATGGTTGGAATGCAGCCTTCGGCTTTGCGTGCTGCGTTGTTGGCGTCGGCGGTCCTCATTGGCCGGTGGCTGGGACGAGTTCCCGATTTATTAACGCTGACGCTGCTGCTGGCTTCGGCCCAGATCGTGCTGCGTCCGCATGACTTTTATACCCTGGCGTTCCAGCTTTCCATTGCCGCGACATTAGCGCTCATCGTGGTATTCGATGGGAGCGGTCGTATGGGCGATCGGTCATGGACGATGTCGCTGGCGTTGAGCGTGGTGGCGGCTCAATTGGCGACGCTGCCGATACTGGCTGCCGCGCTTGGAACGGCCAACGGGATCAGCCTCTTCGCCAATCTTGCGATCGGTCCGTTGGCCTCACTGGCGTTTCCGGTCGCGGTTGTCGGCGGACTGATCGGGCAACGAACGATCTGGGTTGGTGAGGTCATTTTGCTCCCGGCGATTTGGATCGGGGATGCGATGATCGCGATAGTCACCTGGTTTGCAGACAATTTGCCGGGCGCCGTGCAACTGGGCGCTTCTGTGCCTGGGGCAATCGCAATTCTCTTCGTCGCGTGTTGGTCGATTGTCTTCGGGATGAGCGGAGACCTGCGGCGCATGAGCAGGCATGGGTGGGCGCTCATCCGTAATTGGTGAACCGGAGTTGCCGCAGCACCGCATATGCCCCTATGCTTAGCTGGCTCGATTTCGCTCTGCGATTATCGGGTTTGCCCTCATAGTCTAGTGGACCAGGACGTCACCCTTTCAAGGTGAAGATCGCGGGTTCGAATCCCGCTGGGGGTACCAGCACGTTCCGGGCGCCTAAACGGCGCCCGTTGCATTTCCCGGTAAACTTCACTCCATCGAACTCGACACCTGGCACATCGCCAGCACGTATGGGCAGCGACCTGCCCGACAGGATGCACCGTGGACATCATCTTGCCAGTAGCTGGATTGGGAACTCGCCTGCGACCGCAAACCTGGAGCAAGCCCAAGCCGCTTGTCTCGGTAGCGGGCCGGCCCATGCTGGCGCATGTGCTGGATCGGGTGATGACACTCGAACCACGTCGGCTCATCTTTATCACTGGCTATCTGGGCAAGCAGATTGAAGAATGGGTTGCCGCGGAATATGACATCGAAGCGCATTTCATCGAGCAACCGCAAATGCTGGGGCAGACCGATGCCATCATCCGGGCGAAGGATGTTGCCGATCAGGATGCATTGATTCTCTTTCCGGACTTGCTCTTCGAAGCCGATTTCGGCGTGATCCGTACGACGGATGCCGATGTGATCACGTTCGTGAAAGAAGTTCCCGATCCGTCCGCCTTCGGCATTGCCGTCGAAGAAGGAGATCGGGTAGTAAAGCTGGTGGAGAAACCACAAGACCCGGTTTCCAATCAGGCGCTGGTTGGCATTTACTACTTCCGCCACACCGCTGATTTGTATAGTGCGATCCTGGAACAGTTCGAGCGCAAGATTTCGCTCAAGAACGAATACTTCCTGGCGGATGCCGTGCAACTGATGATCGATCGTGGCAAGAAAGTGGTCACCGCACCGGTCACCGTCTGGGAAGATTGCGGAAACGACGCGGCGCTGCTGCAAACCAATCGCTATCTCCTGAACATGATTTCCGATGGCGACCCGACGATCGAGGGCTCCGGCGTGATCGAGCCATCGTTCATTCATCCTACCGCTCGCATCGAATCGTCGATCGTCGGTCCGTACGTGAGCGTCGGGCCAAATGCGGTCATCAAGCGATCGATCGTTCAGAACACGATCATCGATCAGGGCGTTACGGTCGAGAATGCGATTCTTGATTCTTCGATCGTCGGCAAGGACGCCAGCGTTTCTGGCCACGCTGTCAGCGTGAATGTGGGCGACACAAGCGTGGTGCGAATTTGAGCGAGCAGGATGCGGCCCACGGCAACTGGATCGAACTTTCGGTTGAGGTCGATCACGAGGCGGTCGAACCGGTCGTTGAGCTCTTTTCTCGCTATGGCTACAACGAAGGCGTCGTGATCGAGGAACCGTTCACGCAGGACCGGGACGGCGACAACGTGCGGGTCGATGTTTCCCGCCCGTTCCGCATTCGGACGTTTATCCCGCAAGCAACCTTCGATGCCGCCTCGCTAGAGTCCATCCGCAACGGCATCTGGCATCTCGGCCAGTTGCGGGGCACGAGTGAGCTTGTCGTCGAAACTCGAAACGAAGAAGACTGGGCGAATGCCTGGAAGGCACACTACAAACCAGTGCGGGTGGGAACGCGCGTGGTGGTGCGCCCCCCCTGGCAGGAATACGATCCGACGGGCGACGATTTGGTCGTCCTGCTCGATCCTGGCATGGCATTTGGGACGGGGACACATCCCACCACACAGATTGCGTTGCGGTTGCTTGAAACCCTTGAGTTGACCGATCGAACCGTTTTCGATGTCGGAACCGGTTCAGGCATCATTGCCATCGCTGCTGCCAAACTTGGCGCCAGCAAGGTCGATGGGGTCGATATCGACGCGGTTTCAGTACGCCAGGCCCAGACGAACATCGATTTAAACGACGCGCGACCGACCGTCTCCATCTGGCAGTCAGCCATGGAACCGGAGGACAGCGAAGTACCGGTGTATGACATCGTGGTTGCCAACATCATTGCGCGTGTGCTGGTAGAGATCTCGGAGCGAATCGTCGCATCAGTTGGCCCGAACGGGCCCTTGATCTTGAGCGGAATCATCGACTCGAAAGAGGAATCGGTGATCGAACGATACCGCGCCCTGGGCTTCGAGCTGGTCGACCGTCAACAGATCGAAGACT
>JBBQPB010000004.1:0-19524 GCA_038331435.1 Thermomicrobiales bacterium
CTCACCATCCGCGATGTGATATCGCATGGACTTCTGCATGAGGTACCGTCCTCTCTGGTTCCAGAAACGAATGTCGTCCTGGACCGTCCCCGGACTCACCGGGGCGAACGGCACGGAATTTCAGATCAGGGTGATCGAAATCAGTGGGCTCGCAAGCTCCGGGAGGCCGGGCTAGCAGGTCCAGGCTTTGTAGAACTGCCGGCGTCCAACGCCGCTCCCTTCACTGAGCCGAATGCAGGCTGGAGGCGCTCAAGTTGAGCGCGCCTGCAACACGTGGTCGCCACCGAGGCGACCATCAGGAATTTTAGTCGCTTCAACTACGGATCGTCAAACCAACGGGTTCGGCAAGGGTATATGCCAGCAGGCGTAATCGGGAGGGAGTTACTGCTCGTCGGAGTCGAGATGCGCGTCGGTGGGGCGTTGGATGGCCATTTCGACGACGTGTAAGGGGTCGCCATTGGGTGGAATGTATTCCGTGTGCGCACCGGTGCGCAGGAAGCCCACTTTCTTATAAGCGGCAATGGCGCGCGGATTGTGTCGAAAGACCTCGAGCTGCACTTCTTCGAGCCCGAGCACCTCAAAGGCCTGGTCGACTACGAGGCGCGTGGCTTCGCTCCCATACCCCTTTTCCCATGCCCACTTCTCGCCGATCAGGATACGGAAGAGGGCCGAGTTGCCATGATTCGCACCCGAATCAGTCAGCGCAGTCGAGCCAATCAGCTCATCGGTGTCACGAAGATGAATCGCGAAGCAATGGCCTTGCAACGACATCGGCAGGATAATGGTGTCGAAATAGCCGCGCGATTGACGCTCGGAAAGCGGTGTCAGGTCGTGGCGTAGCAGATAGGCGATTTCCGGATCGGCATACCATCGTTGAAACACCGCCCGATTGGACGCCAGATGCCGGCGCAAGACCACCCGTTCGCCGGATCGCACCAGATCGCCGATCTCAGGAGGAGGTGTTGTTTCGATGTCATCTTCGTCCCCCGAACCGCGTCGAAACATCGAGCGCAATCCGGCGAGCTTGCCGTCAGGTTTTTGCGTGGACGTGGTCATTGGGCGTGCTTCGAGGTCCTGCATCCGATCCGTGATTCCCCCAATCGCTGGAGCGGAAGCCAATCGAAAAGTAGTGTAGCGTGCCCCTATGATCGTTGCCGATTCGTCCATCTTGAGAAAGATAGTCGCAGTCGTAGCGGTCATCGTGGCACTGCTCTTGTCTGCGCCAGCGCCTGCGGCGGCGCACGCGGCCCTCATCAGGACTGAGCCGGCGCCGGGTAGCGCGCTCGCCTTGTTCCCCGAAGCGCTTCGATTGACTTTCACCGAGGCGGTCGATCCTACCCTGAGCTCAGCCGTGCTGCTGTCGGAGGACGGCACAGCGGTGACGCTCGGCGCACTCGCGACCGACCCGGCCGATCAGCACGTGATGACCATCGCAGTGGCCGATTCCACCACTCCCGCCCCGGGGATCTTCACCCTGGTTTGGGGCGCCTTCTCCGCCGAAGACGATCACGCCTCGTCGGGTTCGTTCACCTTTTCAGTCGGAACCGGAGTTGTGCCAGCACAGGGGGCCGGCACAGCCACCGGCTCCGCGCCGGCGGCCATCGTCGGGAAATGGCTCGAGCTGATAGGGTCGCTCCTCCTCACCGGGTTAGCGCTCTTTGCCACCACCACCCAGTCCACCGCTTCGATGGGCAAAGCAAAGCGAATCGGTCCGTTCGGCGTACTCGCACTCATCGGACTTGCCGGTGCGCTGGCATCGTTTCGCGCGCGGGAAGTTGCGATCTCCGGTGGCGGCCTCATCGGACCGATGGATTCCAGGACAATTTCTGGATTGCTCGATTCGACATATGGGCACGCCTGGATCGTTCGCGTGCTGTGTTTGCTTGGAGTGCTGGCACTCGCGGTAGCAGTCCGAAGAGGTGATCATCGTGGTGCGTGGCCAGCGATTGGATCGCTGGGACTTCTCGCCATCACGACTGTTGCTGTTTCGGGTCACGCAGGGTCTGTTGCACCTTCCTGGGCCGCGATGTCGGTCGACTTCTTCCATATGACAGGCGCAGCCGTCTGGCTTGGAGGTCTGCTTGGGTTATTGCTGGTGGTCGAACTCCGGGTCGGATCAAACGCTTACGGCCGCCTGCTGCGATCGCAAGGCAATCGATTTGGGATAGCGGTGGTCTGCATCGTTGTCGCCGGTGTGGTCTCCGCCTGGTGGCAGATTGGCGGGCGGAGAGAGCTCACCGGGTCTGACTACGGCCAAACCCTGCTGATCAAGGTTGCAATCGTTGCGGCCTTAATCGGGGTTGCCTTCTACAACCGGTACGTTTTGCAGGGGGAGCATCCTCGCCTGGAGTGGACGCCATTCGCCGCCGGTTTGGAATTGGTGTTGGCGATGGTCGTGTTGCTTCTCTCTTCCGATTTGAGCCAAACCCTGCCAGCGAATCAACCGCTCCCTGTAGAAATCGCGGCTCGAGCCGTCGAGCTGGACACTTCCATGAGCGAAGGCATCTCGACGGTACATCTCTCAGGCGTCTTGACCGGCGACCCAACTGACTGGATAACCGTCGATATCGATCCAGCGACCGACCTGCAACGGGTGATCGTGGAGTCTCGCTTGACCGATTCTCTGAGTGGGGTGGTCATCGGCGATCGATTCGATGCCGATGCAGTGTCGGGGCAGATCGGTCGCTACCAGTTCCCCGCGGGGCGGTTGGGGGTCGCCGGTGACTGGTTACTCGACATTGCGGTCCGGCGCGAGGGGGTGGAAGACGATGTCGTCTCGCTTCCAGTCGATACCTCAGGACTCGCGAGTCATAGCGTGACTCACGTCGAGGGGACATGGGGCGGGTTCCGGCCGACATCACACACCGCACTCGCATTGGGGCTGGCCGCAATCATGTTGCTCGTTGGCCTGGGCGGGCTCAAGCGCATCACCGGGTTGGAACCACTCGCAAGCGGTTTTTTGCTCGCCGCGTCGTTGATCATCTCCGTAGGGTTCCTGATATCGGCCGCCCGCAGTGTGGTGCCGAGGACGTCCGGCCACGATGTGCCGAATAGTCTTTCACCCGACCCGGCAATCCTGGTCTCCGCGGCGGATCTCTACCGAGTAAATTGTGCGGCTTGTCATGGAGTAGACGGTGCCGGGGTGGGGAGCAGCAATCTCGCACATTTGCATGGAGGCAGCGCCGATCTCACCCGTTCAACGACGGTCGAACAGTCTGATGGAGATTTGCGGTACTGGATCGCACAAGGCGTTCCCGGCTCCGAGATGCCCGCGTTCTCCCCCGCGCTTACTGAAGATGAGCAGTGGCAGCTCGTGCTTCACATCCGCGAGCTTCAAGCTGCCGCTCTAGCAACCGCCCAGGCCGAGGAATAGCAAACGCGGCCGGAGCGCTCCGGCCGCGTTTCGTTGCGCATCGATGGATAGGTTTAGTACTCCGAATAGCGTGGTTGTTGTTGCCCGCGCATGGTCTGGAAACAATCCCGGCAATAGACTGGCTTGTCCGTGCGCGGCAGAAACGGAACCTCGGTCGCACGACCACAATTCGAGCAGACCGCCGGATAAAGCTGGCGCGGACCGGACGCGTAGTCGCCGTTCCCCCCGCCGTTGCTCCCGAACCCGCTGCTTTCGTATCCGCCACCTGACGAGTTACGGTCGGCTTTTCGTTTCGCCCGGCACGACGTACATCGCATGGGTGGCGAAAAGCCACGTTCGGTGTAGAACGCCTGCTCTCCTGCTGTAAAAACAAACTGCTGTCCGCAATCGCGGCAGGTGAGTGTTTGGTCACTCATTCCGCCAGAATTCTCCTACCGTGGCGCTCCACGACTGATGGGAAACGAACGCATACGACGTCTCCGGCGAATCGAATCGGCGAAGCTACGCCAAAACGCGCGTCCCCGATCTGCACATTCGTTTGGATTCGTCACAATTTTCATATATCACTGTCAGAGAAAAGTCAACTATCCAATGCAAAATGACGGTTTCTGGGACATCATTTACCACTATCGAAGTATCCGAGTGCTTATCGCCCGTATCGCTGTAGCCTGGAGTTGTCGATTTTGTTACGCGTGCTCGGAGGGCGACGCGGCCCGGTCATTCGCGCGTCGATTTCGCTGCACGGAAACGGTTCCACCCTGTGTTAGGATGCTGGTCGTTTCTGCGTGCCGGTTGCCGGGCCTCCCATTTCGGTCCGGATCGTGTCCGGCAATGACCTGAGCTCGAGGTGTGTGACCAGCAATGAATGTCCACGAATACCAGGCAGCCGAGCTGTTGGCGTCCTTTGGGATTCCTGCAAACGCCGGCTCGGTGGCGGAAACGCCCGCCGGGGCCAGGGCGATTGCCGAACAGCTCGGATCGACCGTAGCCGTGAAAGCCCAGGTGCATACCGGCGGGCGTGGAAAAGCCGGTGGAATCAAGCTGGCGAAGTCCCCTGCTGAAACCGAAGAAGCCGCTGGCAAGATCCTCGGCATGGACATCAATGGGCACACGGTCAACAAAGTGCTGATCGTTCCAGCAGTCGATATCCAGCGCGAGATTTACCTTGGCATCATTCTCGATCGCGCCCAGCGGCAGATCTCACTGATGGCCAGCGCCGAAGGCGGAGTCGATATCGAAACGGTCGCCAAAGAGACGCCTGAGAAGATCGTGCGTGTGCTGGCCGATCCGTTTCTCGGATTGCAAGCGTGGCAAGCGCGCGAGGCCGGGTTCGCGCTTGGGCTCGATGCCAAGCAGGTCGGCCAGTTTGCCGACATCGCGCTCAAGCTCTATCAGGCGTTTGTCGCGACCGACGCCACCCTGGCCGAGATCAATCCACTTATCGTTACCGGCGATGGCAAAGTCATGGCGCTCGACTCGAAGATGAGCTTCGACGACAACGCGCTCTTCCGCCATGAAAATATTTCTGAGCTCCGAGATCTTGCCGAGGAAGAGCCAATCGAACTCGATGCCAAGTCCTCGGGCATTTCCTTCGTCAAGCTGACGGGCAATATCGGCTGCATCGTCAATGGCGCTGGGCTGGCAATGGCGACAATGGATGCCGTCAAACTGAGTGGCGGCGATCCGGCAAACTTCCTCGATGTTGGCGGTGGCGCTTCTGCCGACCAGGTGGCGAAGGCGTTTACCCTCGTAACTGCCGATCCTGCCGTCGAGGCAATTCTGATCAATATCTTTGGTGGCATTACCCGGGGCGATGTTGTGGCCCAGGGGATTCGCGAAGCACTTGGCCGCGTGACGGTTCATGTTCCCATCGTGGTCCGGCTTTCCGGAACAAACGCGACCGAGGGGCAGGCCATTCTGGCCGAAGCAGGCATTACCGCGGTCGATTCAATGGATGAAGCCGCCAAGCGGGTGGTCGAGTCGGTTGGCCAGGCGGCCTAACGAGATTTCTCCCAGCGGGACAGGAGTACGCGTTGAGCATTCTGGTCGATTCAGCATCCCGGATCCTGGTACAGGGTATTACCGGTAAAGAAGGTTCATTCCATACCACCCAAATGGTCGAGTACGGCACCCCCGTTGTGGGTGGAGTCACACCCGGCGGGAAAGGGAAGACGGTCGCGGGCGCGCCCGTCTTCGACACGGTGGCCGATGCGGTTGCCGATGTGCAGCCAAACGTTTCGATCATCTTTGTTCCAGCCAAGTTCGCTCCCGATGCGATCTACGAGGCGGCCGACAATGGCATTTCCCTCATCATCTGTATCACCGAAGGAATTCCCATTCTCGATATGGTTCCGGTCTACCGCTATATCAGAGAGCGGGGCCTGCGCTTGCTGGGACCGAACTGCCCGGGCGTCATCACCCCGGGCGAAGCCAAGGTTGGCATCATGCCCGGCTTCATTCACAAGGAGGGGCCGATCGGGCTCGTCTCTCGCTCCGGCACCTTGACCTATGAAGTGGTCGATGCGTTGACTAAAGCCGGGCTTGGGCAGTCGACCGCGGTGGGAATCGGAGGTGACCCGATCATTGGCACCTCGTTCATCGACACACTGGAGATGTTCGAAGCCGATCCGGAGACCGAAGCCATCATGATGATCGGCGAGATCGGCGGAACGGATGAAGAGAATGCCGCGGCATACATCGCCGAGCACGTCACCAAGCCGGTGGTGGGATTCATTGCCGGACGAACCGCCCCCCCAGGGAAACGCATGGGACATGCCGGGGCGATTATCTCGGGCGGCAGCGGCACGGCCGATGGCAAGATTGCTGCACTGAACGAGGCCGGCGTCAAGGTGGCTGTACGTCCGTCAGATGTCCCGGGGCTGATTCGCCAATCGCTCTAACCTCGATCGAGACCAAACCCAACGCCCGGCCGATTGTTTCGGCCGGGCGATTTGATTTCATGGGAAATTCAGAATTACATCAGCAATGCTTCAGTCCTGAACGCCACACTCGTCTCAGTGAATGAGTGAGATGCCGTTCTGCTGTGTACGCGAAGGGTCGCGCCGCGAGAAGTCGCCAGCAAGCAACGGGCATCGAGGGAGCTACGATGGATTTCCTTCAAGACCGCGCAACGCGGCCAACCCGCAAACCGTGGTCGCCCCGGCGGATGCTTGCCGCCGGCATTCTGACCTTCGGGCTTGCGTTCGGAATCGGCTCGGCCGGTACCATCACGTCAATGGTTCAGCCAAGCGCAGTTTCTGCGCAAGATAGCGCCACCCAGAATCGAAGCGTCTCCGATGTTTACGCTGAGGCGAATCCGGCGGTCGTGACGATCACCACTTTTGTCGATGCGTCTACGTTGCAGCAGGCGCAATCGCAGCAAATGCCGGGCGATGGCCAGCAGCCGGGTCAGCAGCAACTGCCTTCCGACAGCAGCGCGACCGGTGATCTGGTCGAATATGCGGCGGGGTCGGGCTTCATCGTTTCTGCTGATGGCTACGTGGTGACCAACAATCATGTGGTCGAGGGCGCGGCCGCGTTCAAGGTTCGCTTTGCGGACGGAACGGTCAAGAATGCCGACCTCATCGGTAGCGATCCGTTCCAGGACGTGGCGGTCATCAAGATCGATCTCGCGGATGGATCGTCCGTTCCCGGCACCGTCGCGTGGGGTGACTCATCGACCATGCGTCCGGGTGACGAAGTCGTTGCGATCGGCACCCCGTACGGTGAATTCAACAATACGGTGAGCGATGGCATGATCGGCGCCGTCGATGGCGATCTGAACTCGGGCGGCGGTTACAGCCTGCCGAACCTGATCCAGCACGATGCTGCCATCTACCCCGGCAACTCCGGCGGCCCGCTGCTCAACATGTCCGGTGAGGTCATAGGCATCAACGTTGCCAAGGCGTATGGTAATACCAACAGCACGACCGACGAAGGTTTCAACTTCGCGATCGAGTCGAACGCGGCCAAAGCCATCGTTGATGAGATCATCTCGACCGGCCAGTACGCTCGCCCGTACCTCGGCATTCAGGCTCAGGCAACCGCGCAGGGTGTCGCCATTATGGAAGTCGAAGCCGGCGGCCCTGCGGCCAATGGCGGCCTGCTGGCTGGCGACGTGATCGTTGGGGTGAGCGGCGATTCCGCCACCGATCCGAGCGAAGCGCTCGACACCATTCTTTTCGAAAAAAAGCCCGGCGATACCGTCACACTCGACGTGCTTCGCAATGGGCAGTCCACGACGGTCGATGTCACGCTCGGCGAGCGGCCGACCGCTCTTTCCCAATAGGAGTCAATCGGGGTGGTTCCGCCTAACCGCCCCGACGAACTCATACAACTCTGGCGCGGCTGGGCGATCGAGCAATCGACGACCGGCCGCGTCGAGTTTCTCTGGAAGACTGTAACTACTCCCTGCGATAATCGACATGATGGAGCATTCCATGACTATCACATTGGAAATGGATCGTTGGATGACAGACTCACCAAACGGGGTGCGACCAGTTCGAGTGTTAGTGGTGGAGGACGACCCAGGCGTGGCCAGTCTGCTCCGCCGCGGCCTGGCATTCGAGGGATATGAGGTTTCGCACGTCTCGGACGGCGGCCAAGCGCTCATTTCCATTCGCAACCAGCAACCGGATCTTTTGATTCTCGATGTGATGCTGCCAGTGATGAGCGGCATCGATGTTGCCAAACGCATTCGCAACGCCGAAGCGCAAAGCGGAAGCAAGTCGCTGCCGATCCTGATGCTGACCGCTCGGGACGGTGTGCCCGACCGAATCTCGGGACTCGACGCTGGCGCCGACGACTACCTCGTCAAACCGTTTTCGCTCGAGGAGCTGATGGCCCGCCTGCGAGCGCTCCTGCGGCGGGGCGCATCGTCCGTGGACGATCGTCCGCATGAGCTGCTCTCGTTCGACGATATGCAAGTGGACCTTGGCACGCGAATTGCCAACCGTGGCCCGCGCGAGCTGCGCCTCACGCCACGAGAGTTCGATCTGCTGGTCTACTTTCTGCGCAATCCCAACTTTGTGCTCACGCGGGCGCAGATCATGCAGCGGGTGTGGGGTGATGATTTCTGGGGCGATTCGAACGTGCTGGAAGTCTTCGTGGCGAATCTCCGCAAGACCCTTGAAGCCGACAATGAGCCGCGGGTGATCCAAACGGTCCGCGGTGTGGGCTACGTATTGCGCAAGTCACCGGCATGACGTCCGGGCATACCAGGTTTTTTCGGTCGATCCGATTTCGGCTGACCGCCTGGTACGCCCTTATTCTCTTTATCATCATCGTGATGCTCGGCGCCGGGGTTGCCAAGGTGCTCGAGCGCGAGCTGCGGCTGGATGTCGATGTGCGCCTGCGCACCTCTGCTGAAGAGATGGTCGACCAGTTCCAGGGATCGATGCGGGCCGGAGGGCAGATTGCCGTCATCGAGACGGAAACGTCCCCGGCGACCTTCTCGTTTCCGAGCCAGATGATCCAGCTCGTCTCCCTCGATGGCCGCGTCATCTTCACGACCGAAAACTTGGGTCTGCGCGTGCTGCCAACCGTACCGGCCCCGGCTGGGCGGGACGCCGCGATGCGCTTTGAGAACTCCGAATTGGATGGCGCCACGCTTCGCGTATTGACCTATCCCCTCTATTGGCCGGATCGTGGAGTGATCGGCGCCATCAACGTTGCCGAGCCGCTCATTCAGATCAATGACATGCTGAGCGATCTCAGGCGTCAGTTTTTCGCAGCGGCAATCGCAGGCGCGCTTCTTGCGGCGGTGGCCGGATGGTTCCTGGCGGGACGGGCATTGAAGCCGGTCGATCAAATGGTGTTGCGCGCACAACACATCGCCAACAGCTCCAACGAGCGGCTCGCGCTCGAACAGCGTCTGGATGTTCCGTCGACCGAGGATGAGCTGGCCCGACTGGCGACTACGTTCAACAATGTGCTCGGACAGATGGAAGTCTCATTCACCACGCAGCGGCAATTCGTTGCAGACGCGTCGCACGAGTTGCGCACGCCATTGACGGCTATTCGCGGCAACGTCGATCTCCTCGAAATGCAGCTCCGACGCAGTGGTGGAATCGATGACGAGATCAAGCGATCGCTCCTCGATCTCAAGCGGGAAAGCGGCCGCATGTCCCGCCTGACCGAAGATCTCCTCACACTGGCGCGATCGGAAGCTCCTGGTGGTTTGGTCATTCAGTGTCGCCCGGTCGATCTGTCCGAGATTGCCAAAGATGTGGTGCGAACCATCCTCGCATCGGGTCCTGAACCAGTGGTGTCTATCGAAGGCAACGATGAGGTCGTTGTCTCTGGTGACCGCGATCGATTGGAACAGGTGATGCTCATCCTCTGCGACAACGCTCGCCGGTATACCTCGCGGGAAGGGTCGATCGTCCTGAATTTGGCGCAGGATAGGAACGCTGCCCGGGTTTCGGTCACCGACACCGGCACGGGAATTTCGTCGGAGGACCAGCAGCGGATCTTTACCCGCTTCTTCCGCGCCGACGCGTCGCGCGAGCGAGCGAGCGGCGGTACCGGGCTGGGTCTGGCAATTGCCAAGGCGATCGTTTCCGCCCATGGTGGCGAAATCGAGGTCCAGAGCGAACTGGGAAGCGGGTCGACATTTACGATGATTCTGCCGAATGGCGGCTGTGTCGATCGAAGTGCCTAGATGCGATAGGCATGGATGACGATCCGGTCGGTGTATTGCGTACCGGTCCAGGAGCCACCGCAGGTAATCAGGGTAAGCGCTTCGTAGCCAACATCGTTGATGATGGTTTGTGGATCCACCGATCGCGGGACGACTTCGACCGTTCCAACGATATAGGTAGCACCGCTACCGTCCGCTGCGGTCAGGTAGATCTTGTCACCGGGCAGCAACCAGCCGAGATCCCAGAAAACCACTGGACCGTAGCCCCACCAGTCGCGATGCCCAGCGATGACGGTGTTCGACCATTCGCCGGGTCGCGAGAACGACTGGTACCAGCCAGCTTTCCACGGATCGGACGGATTGGACATTACCCCGTCCTGGACCGTGGTGACTTCAATGGCCGCATCCACCTTGATTTTCGGGATGAGCAAACGAACTGGATCGAAGGCTTGATCGTCGTTCGTGATAGTTCCGTCCCCCACGAATTCCACGAAGCGTGACGGATCGAAAAGAGGAAGATTGCCTCGTTCGGCAGGACCGGTTGGCGCATCGGACTGGCGAGCCAGTTCCAATCCGACCTCGGCGAGCGTCGCCCCGGCAGGACTGAGATCGATCCTGCCAAACTCGAACCACTGGGTTCGCACCGCGCCATACCGATAGGCAACGCTGATCGGAGCGCCGAGGAAATTGGATCCGCCCCATTGTTGCCAGTAGGGGAGTAGCGCTGCATCTGGCGCCAGTGACGGGCGTGCACCCGTCTGGTTGGTTGACTGAGTGAGCGCGCCGTCCGGAAGGCCCTGGACAGTACGGGAAGAGGGTGTGCGCCGTCCAACGACCAGGATTGGGTCGTTTTGGAGCGTGTCGAGCAGATCGGTGCCGACCTTCAACCGGCTGATCTCACCGTTCGATTTGAGAACGAGAACTCCATATTGGAAATACTGGGCCGAACGTCCACTTCTTTCGACGATGTCGGTCACGGGGAGACCGAACGACCGTTCGCCGCCGTGCTCCACCCAATAGCGGAGAAACGGGTCGGTCAGAATGTGACCGGTCGATTCAACGTAGAACTGGGCTGGGGCGGTGGAGGCAACCGCGTGATCGAAACTTCGTCCGGGCAGGATCAGCAGGGCGATCAGCGCCAGGGAAGCGAGGCGGGTGCGTATGGAAATCAGCGCCTCATGCGGGGAATGAGGGTGCGCGTCCAAGATCGAGTTGGACCTCCAGAACGTCGGAGACTAGAGGAATTTCCAGATAAAGATAGCTCCGAGCCCACCGATTCCGAAGACGATGGCGGCCGGCAGCAGGAAGCCGAGGAACGAGGCCAAGCTGAATCCAAAGGCATAAATGCCGGTGCGCTCACGCACGGCGTCTTCGGGGCCGAAGTCCTTTTCGGGGTAGCTGTTCGATTGGTCGCTCATGCGTTTCTCCGAATTTCGATTGACCTGAACCGCATCGCACATTGCGGTTCGAAAGACCGTACTTCAGCGGACACATTGTAGCGCACCGGGTCGCTCGCGCTAAGCGTCATCGGTGCCTGCAGCCGAGCCGCTCATGGACGTCGGTAGATTCCGCATGGCCGGAAAGAGGATAACGTCCCTAATTGTGGACTGATCGGCAAAGATCATAGCCGTTCGGTCGATGCCAATGCCCAAGCCGCCGGTCGGCGGCATGCCATACATGAGCGCGTTGATGAAGTCCATATCGATTGGCATAGCGTCGAGATCGCCCGCCTCTTTGTCCTTTTGCTGATCGGCGAACCGCAGCCACTGATCGACGGGATCGTTCAACTCGGTAAACGCGTTTCCCAGCTCGCCACCGGCAATATAGAGCTGGAAGCGCTCGGCATGGGTGGGATCGTCCGATTTACGCTTTGCCAGTGGCGAAAGCTCCACCGGATAGTCGATCAGGAAGGTGGGCTGCACCAGGAACGGCCGGACAAACTGCTTGAGCATCTCGTCGACGATACGTGGCCAGACCGTCTCGCTGTCGATATTGGCGCCGGCAGCGCGGGCTGTCGTAAGGAGGGACGGCTGATCGGGATACGCGGTGTAGTCGACTCCGGAGCCATCGAGAATCGCCTGGCGCAGCGAGATGCGCGGCCAATCGCCACCCAAATCGATTAGGTGGCCTTGCGTTTCGAAAACCAGACCGCCAAAGATCTTTTGCGCCGCAAGCTGGAGCATCCCCTGGACACGCTTCATCATGGTTGTGTAGTCGCCGAAAGCCTCATAGAACTCGAGCATTGTGAATTCGGGAGAATGGTTCTTGTCCACTCCCTCGTTTCGGAAGTCCTTGCTGATTTCGTAGACTCGCTCGAACCCCCCCGCGATCAAACGCTTGAGGTAGAGCTCATCGGCGATCCGAAGATAGAAGGTCTGGTCGAGCGCGTTGTGATGGGTTGTGAAGGGACGCGCCGCAGCGCCGCCGTAGAGCGGCTGGAGCACCGGCGTCTCGACTTCGAGATAACCGTGACTGTCCAGATATTCCCGGAAGGCGGACACGAGCTTGGCGCGAATCTCGAAAACCCGCCGAACCTCACTATTGGCAATCAGATCGGCATAGCGTTGGCGATAGCGCTGTTCGATATCCTGCAAGCCGTGGTATTTGTCCGGTGGTGCATTGAGCGCCTTGGAGAGCATGGTCACCGCTTTGCTGCGCACCGAAACCTCGCCGGTCTTGGTGCGGAACAGCAATCCGGAGGCTTCAACCCAGTCACCGAGATCGAAACGATGCAGGAAATCGGCAAAGGCCTCATCGCCCACCTCATCCTTGCGCAGATAGAGCTGGACCGTGCCATGCCCGTCGCGTAGCTGGACAAAGATCGTCTTGCCCATATGCCGGATGGCTGCAATACGCCCACCAACCGTCACCAGATGCAGGTTGGCTTCCTCGCCCTTACCCTCGTCCGATTCAAAGAGGTCAACCGCTTCCGTGGTCGTATGCGTGCGTTGCGACCGGGTCGGGTAGGGCTCGAGTCCGGCAGCGCGAAACTCGCGCACCTTCTCCAGCCGGACGCGTTGCAGATCCGAAAGCGCTGGTTCCATTGGTTGGGTTTCAGTCATTGCTCAGTCCAGGGACAAACACCTACCGGGCGCATGGATCCAGGCGCCCGGTAGGTACAGAGATATCGCGAGTTGCGACGGGTTAGCCGACCTTCTTGACGGTGTATGTGATTTTGCCGCCAGGGGTTTCGACCGAGGTCGTGTCTCCCTTCTTGCGGCCCACCAAAGCGGCTCCCACCGGAGAATCGGTGGAAATCGTACCGACGCGGGTATCGGCTTCTTCCGGGCTCACCAGCCGCCAGGTTTCCGACTCTCCGTCGTCACTGACGATGGACACGGTCGAGCCGAGTCCAATGATGCCTCCCGTCGGCGGTTCAACGATCTCGGCCGTATCGAGCAGGAATTCGAGCTCGGTAATGCGCGCATCGGTGAGCACTACTTCTTCTTTGAGATCTTCGTACTCGCTATTATCGGAGATGTCGCCGTGCTCGTTAGCATCGTGGATGCGGGCAGTAAGCTCCGGCATCTTTGTGTGGCGGAGATGCTCAAGCTCTTCTGTAAGGCGGCTTTTGCCCTCCGGAGTCAGGCGAACGACGTGGTCGCGAACCATGTGAGCCTCGTTTTCTCTAGGTACGGACAGTCTAACTGTGACTGCACGCCCATGCTTGGGATCCGCGGGATCCGTGACATCGATCGACGACTGGTGGCCCGAGCGCATTCCACACGATGAATGCGCTGTTTCTGGTATAAAAAAAGAACGCCGTGCGGCGCCCGGGTGTCAGTCGAATGAAAACGCCAGGGGCAGGACCCCCAGCATACTCCGGGCATGAGTATAGCGGACCAGCGACCTGACGGTGCGATCCGTCCTGACTCCTTGTAACGAAGCCAACCTCTCCCAGAGTTTCACAGTCGCTTCCCAGCAGTTCGGACGCTGTCGGTGAGAGGGCGAATTCGCCACCATCGTATGCAATTCTGGGCACGTTTGTCACTCGAAAGATTGAGGGTGAACGTGCATTGACATCCGAAACATTCGGTGCCTACACTGGCTCCGTTACCTGATCGGTGATCTTCGTATCGAATCCCGTTTTCGGAGTGAAGATGTGGCATACCGGTCTGGGAGGGGTGACTTATCTGGGGAGGGGAAATGTCCCAGAAGCCGGAATCTGTGGATCGTATCGATTCACGAGACCTCGCAATTCGGCTTGCGACGTGTTTCTGCCTGATCCTGGGCGCGTTTACCGCGCTCATGCTGGTTTAGGGATCAGACAAAGACTCGTCGTAAAACGAAGAACCAAAACGGCCGAGCCAACTGGCTCGGCCGTTTTGGTGCCTAAAGGGTTCTGTCGCGAGCCTCGTGTGCAGGGCAAAGTCAAAGCTGACGCGGGACTCTCAC
This sequence comes from Thermomicrobiales bacterium, assembly GCA_038331435.1. Taxonomy (GTDB): domain Bacteria; phylum Chloroflexota; class Chloroflexia; order Thermomicrobiales; family UBA6265; genus JAMLHN01. The sequence goes on from JBBQPB010000004.1 coordinate 14,409, forward strand.
CCCTGGACCCGTGACGCTCGGCGCTCGCTAAACCTGCAACGCGAACTTCTGAGTGACCGCTGCGATGGCGGTTTCGAGATCGGCGAGCAGGTCGTCGATATGTTCGATTCCCACGGAAAGGCGAACCAGGTTGTCGGCGACTGCCGCTCCGGTTCCGGCCACGCTCAGGTGCGTCATCAATCCGGGATGCTCGATGAGTGATTCGACACCGCCCAGACTCTCGGCGAGTTGGAAGACCCTGGTGGTTTCCACGAAGGTCTTTGCCGCTTCGAAGCCGCCTCTCGTAGTGAACGACACCATGCCGGAGAAGTCGCTCATCTGGCGAGCGGCGACGTCGTGCCCGGTATGGCTCTCCAGACCAGGATAGAAGACCTTCTCGACGATCTCCTGCTTTTGCAGGTACTCGGTGACCGCACGAGCGTTCTCGCAATGACGGTCCATGCGCACGCCGAGGGTCTTGATGCCGCGCAGCACCAGCCAGCAATCGAACGGCGCCGGAACTGCGCCGGCGGCGTTTTGCAGGAACTTCAGCGTTGCGTAGGTCTCCTGGTCGTTGCCGATCACCGCGCCGCCGATGACATCGGAGTGACCTCCCAGGTACTTGGTCGCGCTGTGCAAGACAAAATCCGCTCCATGCGCAAGCGGCTGCTGCAAATACGGGGAAGCGAAGGTATTGTCGACGACGAGCCGCGCGCCGCCGTCATGGGCCATCTGGGCGACGGCCGCGATATCGACGATCTTGAGATAGGGATTGGTAGGCGTCTCGACCCAAACAAGCTTGGTATTCGGGCGAATTGCGGCGCGTACCGCATCCAGATCGCTCATCTCGACCAGGTCGAATTCGATGCCGTAATGGGCGATGACCTTGGCCACCAGCCGATAGGTTCCGCCGTAGGCGTCATTGGACAGCAAAAGATGATCACCGGGCCGCAGCAGGTAGAAAAGGTTCTGTGCGGCTGCGAGCCCACTGGCATAGGAAAGCGCCCACTCCCCACCTTCGAGCGATGCCAGCGCCGTTTGCAACGCGGTGCGGTTGGGATTATCCGAGCGAGCGTAGTCGTAGCCTTTGTGCTCGCCAACGGCGTCCTGCACAAAAGTCGACGTTTGGAAGATCGGCGTGATGATCGCGCCAGTCGATGGATCCGGATCCTGTCCGGCATGAATGGCGCGGGTTTCGAATTGTGCGTCGTTCCAATTCTGTTCGATCATTGGTTCCTCCTTAATCACGTCGTTTCGGTTGCCGCGCAGCGAACTCCAACAGGTCCGAACGGGTCACCACTCCAACCAGCTTTCCTTCGCGTTGCACCAGGACAGCGGGCTCGCCGCTACCAAAGAGCGGAAAGACCCGCTCAATTTCTTCATTCGCATCAACTAGATTGAACGGCGCATCCATGATGGTGCTCACTGGTTGCGTCACGATTTCCGGATTGCGGAAGAGGTGATCGAGCAAGGTGCGTTCCTGGATGGAGCCGACGATCGATTGAATCTCGATACCGTCAGCCTGCCGGAAGCGGACCACCGGCACCTGGCTAATCTCATGAAAGCGCAGGACTTCGATAACGTGCTCGATGGTGTCGTCGCAGGCGACCGCGATCACGTCCGGCAGATCTGGGCTGAATCTGGAGAGCAGCTGGCCAAGACGGGTCGGACCGCTGAACCGAGAGATGAAGCCGTTTTCCCGCATCCAGTCGTCGTTGTAAAGCTTGGACAGATAGCCGCGCCCGCTATCGGGCAAGAGTACGACGACCAGCGCGTTGGGATCGTCGATTTCTCTGGCAGTCTGAAGTGCGGCCCAAACAGCGAGCCCGCCTGATCCGCCGATGAGGATGCCTTCCTGGCGAGTAACGGCCCGGGCCGTCATGAACGAGTCGCGGTCGGAAACTTGCACCCAGCGATCGACGCTCGTGCGGTCGAATGTGCCGGGCCAGAAATCCTCGCCCACCCCTTCCACCTTGTAGGTGTGGAGCAGATCGGACGTGTAGATCGAGCCCTCCGGATCGGCGCCGATGACTTGTACAGCGGGGTTCTGTTCCTTGAGATAGCGGCTGATGCCACTGATGGTTCCCCCGGTACCCACCCCGGCGACAAAGTGGGTGATCTTCCCGCCTGTTTGATCCCAGATTTCCGGGCCCGTGGTTTCGTAATGGGTTTTGGGATTCATGGGATTGAAATATTGGTTTGGCTGGAAAGCTCCGGGAACTTCGCGGGTGAGGCGATCCGCCACCGAGTAGTAGCTTTCGGGGGAATCGCGCTCCACGGCGGTGGGGGTCGTCACCACCTCGGCGCCGTAAGCCCGCAACAAGGCGACCTTCTCGGACGCCACCTTGTCGGGCATGACGAAAATGCAGTGATACCCACGGACCGCTGCAGCCATCGCCAGACCGACGCCAGTGTTACCGGAGGTCGGTTCGACGATTGTTCCGCCGGGTCGCAACCAACCCTTGCGCTCCGCTTCCTCCACCATCCGGATGCCAATCCGGTCTTTGACCGAGCCACCAGGATTAGTCATTTCCAGCTTGGCAACCACAGGTGTGCGTATTTCCCGAGTTACCGCATTGAACCGCACGATGGGCGTGCCGCCCAGTGCGGCGATGACATTCGGGAAAATCTGGTCTGTCGGAGATTCTGCGCTTGCGATTGTATTGCCGTTTATTCGTGAGACCACCGTCCGTACGGGTCCTTTCGCTCCGGAGATGCCAGGTGAAACAGGCTTGCACCCCCTTGTCTGTTCGATGGTATCACGCAGCTATTCGGCAAGCTCCACGCGCAGGTGGCGTTGCAGGCGCAACCAGGCGCGGCGGATCGTTCGCTGGCTCGTCCCTTGCTCACTGGCGATCTGGGAGAGGGGCTTACCATCGCGAACATGCCAGAGCAGCAAGTCGCGATCGAAGCCTGAGAGTCGCTGGGCGAGTTCTTCCAGCAATACCACCATCTCGGCGTCGGAGTTGGTGCGCTCGTGGTTCGACGCGGCAACTGGGCGGTCTCCCAGCGGGCGATCTCGCGGGGCCAGCCTGCGCGCGGCGTCATAGAGCCTCCAGGGCAGCGCACCATGCAGGTATGCCGAAAGCGACCCGGAGCCTGACCAGCGATCCAGCAGCACGATGAAGATCAAGAAAAGCTCCTGCTCCAAATCTTCGAGGTCGCAACCAAACTCGGAGAGATTCCGATACCAAAGACGAATCAGGACGCGATGCAGTCGGGGAGCGTAGGCGGCATAAAGCGCGTTGCGGAGTTCGACTCCGGTGATGTCTTCGCCACGGGCGATTTCGGAAAGGATCCAATCGAGTGCTGGATCGATACGACCACGGGCAGGGATGACTGGGACAATCGCCGGGCGCGGGTTCGATGGGGTGGGAAGCGAAGGGAAAGGCAGAGACATGAGCTGTGCTCCAACGTGAAATGCGCTGCTCGGTAACCGGCAGCGGCGAATCGACTGAAGGTCCCGCGGGGGCGGGAGCGCGCTTCAGCGCTGGATAAGGCTCTTCGGAGCTCGAAAGTGTGGGATCAGGGGACAGGGGCGAACAATGCGTCGTCGGTGGGCAAATCGAGCAGATGCTCTGCGCCACACCTGGGACAGACGGTGTGTACCGGGCTGGCGACATTCCAATAGCGGTCACGTACTTTGATATTGACGCGACCGCTCCGGTCGTAGGTTGCCAGCAACGTCGGCGGCTCCTGGCAATGACATTCCCAGCGGGTTGGCTTTTCCCGCGAAGGCGAAAGCTGCGGGGATCGCCTCCTTGTTGGGCTGGACATTCGTTGACCTCCCATCTTCTTGAATGAAATAGAACACATGTTCTGTTTCGAAGTGTAGGGGCTGTGCTTGTCGATTGTCAATGCACGCAAGCAGAGTGCGAGGGAATACGTTCTTGACGTCAACGGGCAGAGACAAATGACAAAAAGCGACCGTCCAGGGCCGAGATCACGTCACGCTGGACAACAGGCTCAGTTCTGCTGAGGATCGTGCTAGGAAGTTCGCTCCCAGGCTGATATCGAATCTGCCACCAGCGAGATCGTGCTCGCGATCGAGCGCTCGCCGCGCCGGCCACCGCCGGGATTGACATTGCAGATCGTCCAGGCGACAACCTTTCCCGATCCGAGCGCGGTGCGGACCGCCTGCACGGCTGCGTCCAGATCGAGACCATTTTCCGACGGAGTGGTCGAGCTCGGCACCAAATGCGGATCGAGCAGGTCGACATCGAGATGGAGCACGATCGCGTCGCAATCGGAGGCGAGTTGCCCGACAGCGCGGGAAAGACCATCTCCGCTGATGATCTCCTTGCTTGTAAGCATGCGGACGTCGGTCGCGCGAATGAGCGCTTCTTCCTTTTCGTCGAGCTCGCGCACACCGGCCACCAGAATGCGACTGGTGGGAACCGGCGCGGCCATGCGCGCGGCTCGCCGCCAATTCGGTCCGGACAGACCGGCAATGATAGAGAGCGACATACCGGCAAGGATGCCGCTATAGCTTGTCTCGGGGGTGTTGAAATCGCCATGTGCGTCCAGCCAGATCACGCCGATGCGTGCGTCTGCCCCTCTGGCCATTTGCACCCCGGAGACAACACCGGCTGCGGCGGTGTCGTCTCCGGTAAGCACCAACGCCGGACAACCGTCGGAGAGCGCTTGACTGACGAGCGCGGCCGTCGACGATCCCAGCGTACCGATGTTGACCGCCGTGCGGCCCTCTTCGCGTGATTCGGCGGGGAGATGCGCGGTAAGCGTTTCCCGCACCGTCGCGTTTTGCTTGCCGATAGCCTTGGGAAGCCCTGCATCCAGCAACGCGCCGGGCCCCGCGCCAAGTCCCTGGTTGGGTTCGTCATATCGATACGGAACCGAAACGATGTACAGATCCACGCATCGAACTCCTGCCGAATCTTCTGATTCTCTGTCGATTTCGATTGTACTCGGTAGCGATATCGCCTTCTAAGTAGGCAACGCGTTTAGAATCGTCAACCGGGCCTTTCGCGGCGGATTGAGGCCGCGCCGGGCAGCCACAGAGCTATGCCGAATTCGATGTCAGTACCACTCGACTACTACAAGCTGCTCGGCGTCTCCTATCAAGCGACTCCGGTGGAAATCAAGCGTGCGTATCGCGCCGCTATGAAGCGTTCCCATC
>JBBQPB010000005.1:0-19123 GCA_038331435.1 Thermomicrobiales bacterium
CGAGATGGGGGTCGACGGTATCGAATTTGTCTCTGTCAACACCGACGGCCAGGCACTGCTCAACAGCAATGCCAACATTTCCGTGCGTATCGGTGACAAGTTGACCAAGGGACTCGGCGCCGGCGGTCGCCCCGAGGTTGGTGCGCGCGCCGCTGAGGAAAGCGCCGACCAGATCCAGGAACTGGTGCGCAATGCCGATATGGTCTTCATCACCGCTGGAATGGGCGGCGGTACCGGAACCGGCGCGTCTCCGGTGATTGCCAAGATTGCCAAGGCTGCTGGCGCCCTCACCGTTGGTGTGGTCACTCGACCGTTCGAGTTCGAAGGAACCCGCCGCCGCAAAGCCGCGGATGAGGGGATCAGCGCTTTGCGCGAAAGCGTCGACGCGCTGATTACCATCCCGAACGAGCGGCTGCTCCAGCTCGTCGATCCGAAAACTCCGATTACCGAAGCCTTCCGTACCGCTGACGATGTACTGCGTCAGGGCATCGGTGGGATTTCCGATTTGATTACCAAACCGGGCGTGATCAACCTCGACTTCGCTGACGTGCGAACCATCATGCACAACGCTGGATCGGCGCTTATGGCGATCGGCTATGGCACGGGTGAAACCCGCACGATCGATGCTGCCAAGGAAGCCATCTCAAGCCCGTTGCTGGAAACCAGCATCGAAGGCGCCAGTGGTGTGCTGTACAACATCACCGGGAGTTCGAACCTGACGCTGACCGAAACCAGTGATGCGGCCGAGATTATTCGAGCTGCGGTCGACGAGGACGCCGAGATCATCTATGGCACCTCGATCGATGAGTCGATGGGTGATGCGGTGATGATCACCCTGATTGCTACCGGGTTCAACGATCGCAGTCAGGTGCCAGAGTTCCAACAACCAGCGCGCCGCTCCCCGCGGCAGCAACAGCAGCAACCGCAGCGTCAACAACAGCAGGTCTACCGAACTGGACAGAACGATCAATCGCCGCGTGCACCGCAGTACAGTCCAGTTCTTCCGGATGACGAGTTCGATGAGGAATCAAGCATTATCCGTTTCCTGCGCGAGCGATAACCCCGATCGGATGATCCGGATGTCCGTGAGCCTGCAGGTCATGAGGAGGGCGTACGGTTGAAATGCCCGTACTGCCAGGCACCTGATTCTCGCGTGACCGATAGCCGGGAGATTTCTGGGGGCGGCGCTATTCGCCGGCGCCGCGAATGCCCGATCTGCGCGCGCCGCTTCACTACGTTCGAGCGTATCGATCTTGCCGGGCTGGTTGTCGTCAAGAAGGACGGACGGCGGCAAGAGTTCGACCCTGACAAACTGCGCCAGAAGCTCCGCGTCGCGTTGACCAAACGGCCGGTTGGGGAAGAACAGATCGATCAACTGGTCCAGCGAGTCGAGGCCGAGCTCCTCGCCCAGGGAAAAGCCGAAGTCCCTTCATCCGCCATCGGGGAAGCCGTCCTGCAGCAGCTTAAATCGGTGGACCACGTCGCCTACATTCGCTTCGCCTCGGTCTACCGTGAGTTCGCCGACCTCCAGGATCTCAAGCGCGAAGTCGATGTCCTCAGTGTTGTCGACGGTTCGTAACCTTCGTCCGCTGAAAATAATGCGCCGGGCATGAATTGGTCAGAGAGCACCCGACGTTCCCGCTTCAGGAGCGTGCGCCGGATCGTACTGGTCGAATGCGACGGTGCTCCACTCGGGATGACCCGCTGCAATGACGGTAACGGACGCCTCTACCCGCTGATAACCTGAAAGAAGCGAAGCATCTCTCCCGTAGGACTCAGCCCACAGCCATCTGGTCCGCACACTTCGCACTCGATTATCGGTACGCAAAAAACCGGTGGCCGATCGGCCACCGGTTCTGGAATGAAGCGAGTTAAATCTACCGCTTAGCTGGCGGCAGGCACCGATAGATGCTTGTCGACCCGCTCGACAATTGCGCGCTTGGGGTAACCCCCGAGCAGGCGATCGACTGCCTGGCCGTCTTTGAAGAGCACGAGGGTCGGTATTGTCATGATGCCGAGCTTGGCGGCATTGACTTGCTCCTCGTCGACATTGATCTTCACGACCTTGACGGAATCCTCACGCTCTTTCGCCAAGTCGTTGAGGATCGGCGCGATCGCGCGGCAGGGGCCACACCAGGGCGCCCAAAAGTCCACGAGCACCAGCTTCTCCGACTTGGTCACTTCCTCATCGAACTGGGCGTCCGTAATTTCTATGCACTTGGACATTCGTCATCTCCGACGTGGTTACTATTTACAAGTTACTTCCAAAATACTAGCACGTCTGTGCGACTTTTGCCAGTCCGCTCCGCCTTTGGATTGCGGGCTCCGCATCGGTCATCTGCAAGAATCTGGAAGTTGAGGCCGGGTCCTCACCAGCTATACTACCCGCTCCGAAACAACTGGGGGAACGGATTTGCGGACATCGCCAGCCCCTCTCTGGCGCTACATCTCAATCGTTCGCCAACAAATTGGCGTTGAGATACAACTCGTTCGGATATATCGCACGGCGCCATGGCAAAACCACTGAAAATCGGACTCGATGTCGTTCCGATGCACTACCCCTATTCGGGAGTGCGTGCCTATGTGGAAGCGCTCATCGACGAATATCGAAACCGCGATACCGGCATGGAGCTGGTTCCGCTGGCCGCTCTCAAGGGGCTGATCGACTCCTCCAATCGTTTCGCGCGCATGGGGTGGGATTTGCATGGCGTGGCGGGATCCGCAACATCGGCCGGTGTCGATATCCTGCATATGACCAGATTCGCCGCTCCGCTCAGATTCGACGGTCCGATGGTGGTTACGGTCCACGACCTGATTCCGCTGCAGTTGCCGGAATATCGTTCCTCCCGCCCGGCCCGAATCCAGAGCGAGCTGGCACGTCGTACGGTTCCCAACGCCACCCGGGTCATCGTCCCATCAGGCTATGTCGCTGGCGTGGTCGAGCAACTGTTGGGCGTCGAGCGCGAGCGAATCGAAGTGATCCCGATGGGCGTCACTACTCCCCTGGAATCGGACCTTCCTTCGGTGCTGACGGGCCCCTACATCCTCCATACCGGCGGGTTCGATGCGCGCAAGAATCTGCCGGCGTTGGTGCGTGCATTCGCGCGTGCCAGCCGCGAGCTTGGACCCCAGTGGCGGCTGATTCTGGTTGGAGCTCCCCATAGCGACAACCCAACCGTCTACCCGCCAATCGCTCCGGTGATCGAGGAGTTGGGACTCCAGAACCGCGTCGTACTCACCGGGCGGGTGAGCGAGCAGGAAAAGCACGCTCTGTATCGAAATGCAGCAATTGCAGTGAACCCTTCACTCAGCGAAGGGTTCGGATTGCCCATTCTTGAAGCCATGGCACATGGCGTCCCAGTCATTGCCAGCGATCGAACCGCACATCCTGAGGTCGCGGGCAGCGCCGCGCTGCTCGTGGAACCGACGCTGGAAGCTCTCGCGGATGCACTGTCTCGTCTGGGAGCGGACGACAGCCTCCGCTCCAGTCTCGCGGACAAAGGCCGATCCCGCGCCGCCGAGTTCCCCTGGTCGCGCACGGCACAGGCGACCCTGGACACCTACCATCGCGCGGTTGATTGCTTCCGCTGATCGGGGTTTCGGCAATCCACACTCGCAAATTTCTCCGGTCTCCGGTCTCCGGTCTCCGGACTTAGGTCCCGAGCGCGTCGCATCCCTTGTAGAAGAAGAATTCCAGATCCACCCGGCCCGGCGGATCCTGCAAGCTGGCAAAGTCCTCCAGCGCAGCATCGGCGAAGATTTCAGGGAAGTCGTCCGCCAGGATCTCGTTGACTGCCTGCGCCACCGCGATACCGGTTTGCAAATCCGAGCTCCATCCGAACGTGAGCGAGAGACCGACCCGGCAGCCCTCATACGGCGCGAGCACCGCGGTCAGAGTTGCGGTGGTTTCGTCGATCGCATCCTGGTTACCGTTGATGAGCCCGTTGTAATCGACATCGATCGACAGCTCGACCTTGGACGGGTCGATCGATCCTTGCGCCGCTTGCTGCGCAAGCACGGTCGCGGTCGCGTTCGACGAAGCCTGCAGTGTGCTCAACGCAGCGATGGTCGCCTGCACCAGATTGGCATTTGCTTGCGCGGTGGCAATCTCAGAATCGCTGGACGAGTTGGCGGCGGCTAGCGCTTCGGCGGTTGCCTGCGCAGCCGCGGCCGCGGCTTGTGCAGTCGCCAGGTCATTTGCTCCCGATTCGGCGTTCTGCGTGGCAATCAGCGCTACTTCGGCTGCCTGTGTCTGCTGGGCTTCGATGGTTTGCTGGGCGCTGATCGCGTTTTCGGTGGCCTGGGCCGCCGCAGTGGCGAGTTGCCTGTTGAGCTCGTCGTTGCTCAAGTTGGATTCCGATTGTTGGGTCGCGAAAGCGGCCAGGGTCGCCTCGGCTGCCAGCGCTTGCCTGGTGCCCTCGGCGTTGGCGGTGGCACGCTCTTCGTCGGTGAGCGCGTCCTGCGTGAGCTGGAGCAGCGCGGCCTCGGTGGCGCGTTGGGCAAGCGCGGCCTGCTGGGTTGCTTGCGCTGCGGCGGTTGCTGCCGCCTGCTGGTCGACTGCGGTCGCCGTGATGTTCAGCGCATCGAGCTCCCGTTGTTGCGCCGTTGCTGTCGCCTGGGCGGCGGCGGCCATCGTCGCATAGCCGTTCGGTGACGGCGTGGGGGTGGGGGTCGGAGGAGGTGTGCCGACCGTGTTGGCGGTCAGAAAGAGCATCGCCAAACCGAGCAGCAGATCGGCAAAGAGCCATCCGCCCAGGAGGATCATGTCGCGGCTTTCACGACGCCGGCGGGTTCTCATCGGACGGGAGCCTTACGAGCGGCGGGAGGCATGCGCAACCGACCTAGCGGCCCCCGCCCGGCCAATTGCTTTTGCGCGGGCGTGGGGTCGGCTCTTCGTCAGCGAAGGAACCGCCACCTTGAATCCAGGTGGAGTCGCCTCCACCGGCGATATGCGTCAGCGTCGCGGCCAGCGCATCCAGCCGGCGTACGAGCGAACCGAGCTCGTCATTCATCTCACGCTGGCGTAGCGAGGTCGAAACCCCGGCCGCGCCAAGATCGCGTGCGACATCGGAGAGACTGGATGCCATCGTGTTTTGCTCGGAGAGAAGCCGGGAGAGGGTTATGTTCTGCTCCCCGGCCAGTTGAGACATGCGATTGAATTCCTCGCGGAGCTGCGAGAGCGCCATCGAGATGTCGCCCAGGCTGCGCGACGATGCGCTTACACCGCCCACTCCGGAGCGAAGCGAATCGGCGAGTTTGGAATTGGCCTCAGTTTGCTCGGCAAGGGCGTGCTCGAGACGAGCCTGTCCACCCGATAGCGAGGCAGTGAGGTCGACAATGCCATGCACTGCATCGGTGGCCAGGCGTCCGGCTTGCGAGGCGGTTTCCGCCCCCGCGAGTGAACGATCGGCAGCATCGGCCAGCGCTTCCGCGGCTTCGGCGAGCTTCCGGGTCAGGGCGGCGTCACTTTGCATACCCGCCCCGACGAGGCGCTCCAGTGAAGCAACAGATTTCTGAAGTGAATGCTGATGCTCGCCAGAGGCACTGACTTCACTGGCCAGATCCTCCAGCGCATTCTGCAACCCAGTCGAAAGTTGCTTCATTTCCAGTAGAACCCGATGCGTCTCTTCCGCCCCGGAGCGCATGCCGCTGGCGAACACGCCAAAGTCAGCAATCTCGCGTTCGCGACGGTTGGCGATCGACGCCAACCGGTCATGCTCCGCTTTGAGACGGGTCAGCAGCTCCTGGCTCGAGTTATCGAACCGGTCTGCGAGGCGATGCACACTGCGCGCCAGCATGGCCGGACGTCCGGCCCGGTCGGGCGCCAGCGCGACCGTCGCTTCGGCCAGTACGTTATCCAGCTCGGTTTGAAAGAGCACGGCACTCTTGTCGATCGCTTCCTCCCGCGCCTCACGGCGTCCATGGGAGTAGAACGTCAGCAGGATGATGAACCCGATGATGCCCGCGTCGGTCAACGCCAGCAGCGAAAAGGTCGGAGACCACCAGCCTGCGGTGCCACCAAAGTTCTGTTCCCAGAGCAGGAGAAACGGGCTGCTGACCGCTTCCGGGTTCGCCTCGATGAACTTGGCGTAGTTCCGGCTTGCTTCGAAAAGGGCAAACCAGGTCAGCAAAATGGGGAGCAAAATCAGAACGTTGCGCAATCGATCGACTCGGTCGACGATCGCCGGGACATAGCCGCCTTCGCGCTTTACCGCATAGGCATGCGCGATCTGCTCGGTATTGAAAGCCTGCCGCATATCGACGTCGGCCCAGCGCAACCGGCTTTCGTCGGTTTCGAGCGAGGATGCCAAATCGGTCAGCCGTTCCGCCGACTTCGTGTCGACTTCGCCAACGGACACGGATATCGCTTCGATTTCTCGTGCCAGCTCATTGGTTGTCGAAGGTCGGTGGCGAGAGGCAAAGAGATCGAAGCTGGTCGCTGCAGGCCAGACTGGCGTCGACTCATTGGTGACGTCACTCGTAGTGGGAGTTTCGGTGGAATTAGCGCGTAGCCGCATACCGCGTAAGTCTCGATTTCTCGGTAGCAGGAGCCGGACGGGGGATCTATTTGCGGGGTAATCGATCGTTGCGCATCTCTCTGCGCAGGGACAATGTACCATTCTCGCTATCCCTGCTGGTACCCCGTACTCAGCGAACGTACAGGGATAGAGTGCGCAACGAACCATGCCGACCATAGCGACATTCGATCATGCCATGCTTCGGCCGGGACGCAACCTGGCCGCGTTTCGCGCGCTCGGTGGAGGCTCGATCTCCATGTCCGGGGTCGACCAACCGTTCCGCATCGCGGGGACCGATGCCGTTGTTTACCGACTGGAAAATGCGGCGCCCGGTTATGTTGCCCTCCGTTGTTTCCTGAGTGATCAGCTCGACAACGCGGTGCTGGCTCGTTATCAGCGACTGTCGAAAGACTCGACCCTGCGGCGGCTTCGCTCGTCGGACCATTCTCCCCTGGTGCAATTTGTCCACCTGTTCCCAGAAGGATTGATGTTACCCGGTCCGGATTTTCGCTCCTTGTCTGAGCCAGTCATTGCGATGGAGTGGATCGAAGGACCGACCCTGATCGAAGCGGTCGATCGCGCCGCCCGGCAAGGGGAGAAGCGGGTACTGAACGCGTTGGCAAATTCCTGGTTGCGCGCTGTGTCCGCCAACCGTGAGGTCGAGTTTTCACACGGCGAGTTGACCGGTCAAAACGTCATGGTCGATTTGGAGCGCGGACCCGTATTTGTCGACTACGACACCGCCTGGTGGCCCGGTGCGGTGTCCGTCTCCAAAGCCAAACCGCCCTCCACCTATTCGCACCCGCGTGGGGTCGCATCTGCGCCCGAGCGGCGGGACGATTTCGCTGCCCTGCTGATTTACACGTCCTTGCGGGCGTTAGCACTTGATCCCTCGCTGCGGGAGGAGTTCGGCGATTCTCCAGCGCGCATCGATGGCGCGATCCTCTTTGCTCCGTCCGATCTGGCATCTTCGAGCAAGTCGAATCTTTTCGACCGACTCAAGCAACTCCCGGACGACGAGTTTCAGGGCGTGCTCGGCATCCTGAGCGAAGCCTGTCGTTCGGCCGTCGACGCGGTTCCTCCCATTGACGACGCTTGGCAAGCCGCTCGGGCGGCAGTGGTCGATCTTCGTTCGGCGCCGCCTCCGCCGCCAGCCGCTCTTTCAGCACCCCCGGTCGCGGTCGAAGCTACCTGGTACAACGTGGTGCCGCTCATCCAATCCGATAACGAGGTGGGCGACTTCATCGCCGCCGTCATCGACCGAGACTCGGCCACGGTTGTGAATCTTTGGCCTGCGGTCCGGCAAGCCCCCGAAGTTATTCCCTACGCCATTCAGGCGACCAATCTTGCAACCGAACACGTGCGACGACGGATTGCCAAAGCGACAGACACCAGCGACGACGATGAGATCATCGCCGCAATCGAACAGGCCGAAGCGCTCGTCATTGCAGTGCAACCTGAGGCCCGCCGCGCGTATCGGAAGGCCCTGCATCAGTCAGACCTTCGTGCTCATCTGATCGAATCCCTGGAAGCTGACGACCGCCAGGGTTTGGCAGATATGGCCGCCAGCGGCGAGCTGGATGAGCTCCGGGGTATTTCGCGTTCGGCCGAGAGCGCGGTGCGGCTCGCGATCAAATGGCAGCAGTTGCAGAAGGCAATCGACCTGGACTCCGACAAGCAAATATTGGCGAGCCCCGTCGAGGAGCTGCTGGTACAACCAGACTACGTAAGCCAGGAGGATAAGGAGCGCATCGCCCTGGCACAGGGCCGCCGCCGCTGGTTGCAGACCGTGCGTCAAGCGCTCGCGGATCGGGACGCGATCGCCTTGGCCGATCTCATGGCAGCCAAACCGCCCGGAGGTGACGACCTCCTGGGCCCTTCTGAGAAGCGGCGGACGTCGCGCCTGATCGCGCAGCGCCGCGCGTCAGTACGGTTGCGCGAGGCATTGGCCAGCGGCGACGACCGCAAACTGGTGGACGCGATGAACGACATGGAGAGCACCGGCGCGCTGTTACCGGCTGATCTCGACTGGTCGAGCATCCAGTCGGTCGCCGACCGGCTCAGCATCGTTGCCTCGATCCGTCGTGCCGCTAGCGCAAATCCCCCGGACTATGCGCGGCTTGGGCGAATGCTTCCCGCGGCCCGAGAAGCCTTCGGTGTGGCTCAGCCGTACCTTGGGCATGGTCTTGATTTTGCCAGTCTCGAGCTGGATGTCCGTCGGGCTGCCCACAGCGAGCGCCTGCGTGAGGCGCTGCGCAGCGATGACGACAACACCATCCTCACAGCGGCCTCACCCGATCCTTATGGTGCTATCGCAACCCTGACTCAGGATGAGCAGAACCGCGTCGCCGTCGTCCTCACCCATGCCAACGACGCTAACCCCCTCAAGTCGACCGACGCCATCTCTCCCGCTTCGTAGATCGAGAGCCCTGGACGCGTTCACACGAATGCGCTCAACCCGGTCAACTCGCGGCCGACGATCAGCGTATTGATATCCCACGTTCCCTCGAAGGTGTAAATCGCTTCGATATCCACCAGGTGCCGCATGACATGGTGCTGCTGCAGAATGCCGTCCCCGCCGAGGATCTCGCGGGCAAGCCGAGCGCAGTCGCGGGCAATCTTCGAGTTGTTGGCCTTTGCCATTGCGGTCATCCCGGCGGTGGCCTGACCGGCATCCAGCAAGCGCGCGAGCTGCAGCGAGAGGAGCTGCGCCTTGGTGATTTCGGTCGCCATCTCCACCAGCTTTTCCTGCACCAGCTGGAATGACCCAATCGGCTTGCCGAACTGAATCCGTTGCTGCGCATGTTCCAGCGCCGCCTCGTAGCAGGCAATGGCTTCCCCCAGGGCGGTCCAGGAAACATGATGCCGGGTGATGCGCAGGATCTCGGCGACGTGGCGGAACCCGGTCACTGGCATGCGGCTCGATTCCGGCACGAAGCAATCGGCGAACGACATTTCCACATTGGTCACTGCGCGCTTTGCAAGTTTGCCGAGCATCGGGGTGCGAGTGAAACCAGGTGTATCGGGCTCGAACAAAAAGGGAGCCACCCCGTCCGGCGTTTGTGCCCAAAGCACTGCTACGTCGAAGTTGTCGCCGTTCCCGATCCAACGCTTGCCGCCATTGATCAGGTACCCACCGTCGACCGGGGTTGCCGTGGTGGTCAGATGCCCGGCGTCGCTCCCATGGTCAGGTTCTGTGAGCGCGAATGCGCCGATTGCCTCGCCGCGCGCCATCTGCGTAAGCCAGCGCTCTTTCTGCGCGTCCGTCCCAAAGAGCGCAATCGATCCCATTGCCAATCCGGAGTGCACCCCAAAAAAGGTGGTGAACGACGAATCGGCCCAGGCCAGCTCCTGACTGGCGAATCCATAAGCGGCCGCACTTATCTTCGGACAGCCGTGGGTTCCAATCGTTCCACCGGCAATACCCAGCGCGCCCAGCTCCAGCACCCGGTCGGCCTGGAATTCTCCCTTTTCCCAAAACTCGGCTGCCCGGGGGGCGATACGCTCGCGCGCCCAGGATCGCACCCGATCCCGGACAGTCCGCTCCTCGTCGGTCAGCAGCAGATCGATCCGATAGAAATCGGTCAACGGGTGCGCTCCGTTGTCATCTCGTAATCGTAAAAACCGGTCCCGGACTTGCGCCCCAGCTTCCCCTGATCGACCAGCGACCTTAGGCGGGCCGGCGGGCGGTCGAGATCGTCGCCGGTCCGTTCGAAGCGCCGCTGCTGGATCGCGAGCACCACATCCAGGCCGTTGAAATCGGCCAATTTGAATGGTCCCATCGGATGCCGCAGTCCAAGCTCGATCGCTCGGTCGATCGCTTCCGGAGTGGCGTACCCCTCTTCGACCAGCCAGAACGCTTCGCGACGGATCGCCGCGATGATGCGATTGGCCAGCAACCCCTCGATCTCCTTGTCGAGCACCACAGCCGTGCGATCGATCGATGTCACAAAATCAACCGCGCGCTGAACTAATCCCGCTCTGGTGAAGGGAGCTGGCGCGATCTCCACCAGTTGCATCACTAGGACTGGATTGAAGAAATGCAGCGCAATCGTACGGTCGCGGCCCGGGAGAATCGACGCGATTTGGGTAACCGTCATGCTGGAGGTATTGGTCGCCAGCAGGACATCAGGACCGGTCAGCTCGTCGAGCTGCTGAAACAGGGCCTGCTTGGCTCCGAGATCCTCCACGATCGCCTCGATGACCAAGGAACAGCCCTCAATAGCGGCCACAAGATCGTCGAATGGTTCGACCCGCGCCAGCCCGGCATCGAATTCCAGCGGTGAAAGCGTGCCTTTATCGACCCGCCGTTGCAGATGCGCTCGATTACTCTCCAGCGCTCGGGCAAGTTGTTCGACTCGCTCGTCATACAACGAAACCGAATACCCATGCAGCGCGATCTGCTGGGCGATCTGCGATCCCATGGTTCCCGCGCCGATAACGGCGATGCGTTTCTCAGACACCGATCTTCTCCTTGATGCGGTCGATCGTCGTATCGATGCCGAGCTCGATCCGCTCGCGAATCGTCTCGTTTCCCTGATTCAGGCCGGCTGACCAGACATACCCGTCGAGCCCATCGGCTGGATTCCCGACGGTCACCGGCCACCAGGTGTCACCGTCGATCTGCACCGGCACATCTCGGAGATAGACTTCCTGCCCCTCGGCCAGCGTCGCCATCGAGGCAGCGGTCATCCCGGCATCGGTCCGCAAATTGAGCCCGTCGACCGCTACGGTGGTCGTATCACCCACCGCAAGTGCGGCGTCATTTGCTGTGATGATGCCGGGAATCTCTCCCCGTTGGATATAGAGCACCGCGGCCAGCAGCAGATTGACCACCAGGAGCGCGAGGATCAGTCGCCAGAGCACTGGCCGCATCGGATTCAGCAGTCGAATGAGGAGCGGACGTTTCCTGTATTTCGACGGCGAAGTAAGATCATACGTCCCAGGAGAAGCTGCCGCCGCAACCGTGTGATAGGGGACCGCCTGACTGGAAGACGACAGAGTCGGCGCCGTTGCTCGCGAGGCGTTACTGGGTCGAGGGATGCGGGCGGTTCGTAACTTGCGCACCTCGGCTGCCGAGAGGGTGCCGCTCACTCCCTGTTCGAAGAGCTCGGCGAATCTTTTCGGGCTGTGCAGCCGACCGGCTGGATCCTTGATCAATGCCCAGAGCACCAACTCGTCGCACCAATCCGGAATACGTGCTTCCTCATTTGCGTCCGACGGACGGTCGGGCTGCAAATTCAGATGCGCTTGCACCATCTCCTCTGACGTGCGGGTTCGGTAGGGGTCCTCGAATGGTGCTCGACCGGTCAGGAGTTCGTAGACCACGCAACCCAGCGAATAGACGTCGCTCGCTCCATCGACTTGCTCGCCGGCGGCCTGCTCGGGGGAAAGGTAGGCTGCGCTGCCGTACGCCATACCGTGCAGCAGTTCCTGGGTTTGGTCCGCTTGCTGCGCCAGTCCGAAATCGATCAGCTTGATCGTGCCGTCAGGCGTCTGGATCAGATTCGCTGGTTTGACATCGAGATGGACCATGCCCGCGCTGTGCAGCTTTTCCAGCGCGCTGGCACATTGATTGAGGATGACGGCTACCTCGAAGAGCGGCAACGGCCCTTGCTCGGCCAGCACCTCGCGCAGCGACTTGCCGGGAACCAGCTCCATTGCCACCCAGGCAGAGGTGTCATCCTCCCAAAGGTCATACACGCGAGCGACATTGGGATGCTGAATGAACGCCATGGTGCGTGCTTCCTTGCGGAAACGCGCGCGAGTCTCAGGATTCTGGGCATGCTCGGCGCGCAGCGTGCGGATAGCCACCGTGCGCCGGTTTTTGAGATCGCGCGCCTCGAACACAATCGACATTCCGCCGGTACCCAATGGCCGCTCCGGGTCGATCTCATAGTGATCGGCCACGACGAGCAGGCGAATAGCAGCTGTGTTGGAATCGATGTCAGGTGTTGGGTTCGCCGCAGCGGGCATGGGATCGGTCCGTCGAGATGCGTTGTCGATCATTCTCGCGGCATACTGTAGCAGAGGCGGAATTGCCCAAATCCCGCAGAATCCCACCGGAAAGCAACCATTTGACTGTAGATCTGATTTGGACCGAATCGACCGAAACACCTGAGCTGCTCGAGTCGCGCCAGGGGCGCGTTGCGCTTGTCCAGCTCAACCGTCCCCAGGTGCGTAATGCGCTGAGCGCCGAGCTGCTGGTCGCATTGACAGCCGCGATGGAACGCCTGGATGCCGACGGCGATATCCACGCCATCATCCTGACCGGAGGCGAACGCTTCTTCGCCGCCGGCGCGGATATTCCGGCCATGGCGGGCGCCTCGGCGGAGGAGATGGCAACCCGGCCGCAGCTCGGTTGCTGGCAACGATTGCGACAGGTTCGTAAACCGCTGATTGCCGGTGTCAATGGCTTCGCGCTGGGTGGTGGCGCCGAGCTGGTCTGGTTGTGTGACCTGGTGGTTGCCGGTGAGTCGGCTCGCTTCGGGCAAGCCGAGATCGCGCTGGGCATCATGCCTGGCGGCGGCGGGACGCAGCGCCTGCCGAGGGCGATCGGGAAAGTTCGTGCCATGGAGCTCGTGCTCCTGGGCGAACCGGTGTCGGCATGGGACGTGCTTGCCGCCGGAATGATCAATCGCGTCGTGCCCGATGAGCTGACCGTAACCGCCTCCCTTCGACTGGCCCAGCAGGTTGCATCCAAATCGCTCGATGCCACGATCGCCGCCAAATCCGCCGTCCTCGCATCGTTCGATCTGCCGATGGACCAAGGGCTCGACCTGGAGCGCGCGCGCTTCAATGAACTGTTCGACACTCCGGATGCAAAAGAAGGCATGTCCGCCTTCCTCCAAAAGCGCAAGCCAGTGTTTGGGGGCACCCGCTCGTGACATCGTTTGCCAGTCCATTGCGTTACCAATCCGAGAACGGCGTCGCCATCCTCACCCTCGACCGCCCCGGCTCGCGTAACGCCTTCGATCAGGTCATGGCGGAATCGCTGCTGGCCGGGTTGAAAACCGCCGAGCGTGATGACGCCGTTCGCGTGGTTGTCATCACCGGTCGGGGCGACGCGTTCAGCGCCGGACAGGACATCCACGAGCTCTCCACCAAGGAGGCCGTAAGCGGCGCCCGAGCCGCCGGCGACGAGCTGCGACTTCGGTTCAATCCCGTGGTGCTCAGAATTCGATCCATGGACAAACCCGTGATTGCCTCGATCATTGGAGTGACCACTGGCGCTGGACTTGGCATTGCACTGTGTTGCGATCTGCGCATTGCCGCTGAGTCGGCATCGTTTATCTGCGCGCCGCATGCGATCGCGCTCATACCCGGCGCAGGTATCACCTGGCTGCTGCCACGGCTGGCCGGGTTTGCAGCCGCAAGTGAACTCGCGCTTCTTGGTGAACGCATCGATGCCGCGCGCGCACTCGAACTCGGTCTGGTCAACTGGGTTGTTCCGAGTGACGAACTCGTTGATCGGACCCTGCGGCTCGCTGAGACGCTCATCGCCAAACCTGCGTCGGCCAACGCCTTGACGAAACGTGCCTTGAATCGCTCCGTCTTCGCGGGATTCGAGCAGCACCTTGCCTATGAAGCCGATTTGCAGGAGGTCGCGGCTGCCAACGCCGAGCACATTGCCCGCTTGCAGTCCATGATCGACCGCGGGTCCAAGCGATGATGATTCCGCGCTTCACTACGCTCATTTTTGATCTCGACGGAACCCTGGCCGATACCCTGCCGCTGATCTACGAGTCATTCAACGACGCTTTCGTGCCAATCACCGGCAAACCGCTCTCGCCGGAGGAAATCCGCGCGCTCTTCGGACCGCCGGACAACTACGTGATCCGCAACGTCCTCGCTCCAGAGCATCACGACGAGGCGATCGGACGCTACGTCGCCACCTACGAGCGACGCCATCGCGACCTGGTTGCGTTGTTCGAAGGAATCGGCGACTTGCTGGCCGACGCACAGGCGGCAGGCATCAAGCTGGCCGTGGTGACCGGCAAGAGCCGCAACACCGCTTTGATGACACTCGACATCCTGGGGGTGCTCGACCGCTTCGATGTGGTCTACGCCGGCGACGATGTCGACCGGCAAAAACCCGATCCCATGGCGTTGGTCATGGCGCTCGCCGATCTCTCGCACGACGACCCGGCCCATGCCGCCATGATTGGCGACTCCGCCGCGGACGTGATCGCGGGCAAGGGCGCGGGCATCGCTACAATCGGCGTGCTCTGGGGCGTGCCGAATCACACCGATCTCCTGGAGGCTGGCCCGGATGTCGTCTGTGAATCTGTCGCCGCGTTGCGGGTCGCTGTCGGGCTCGCGCGATAAGGACTGCCTGCCAGGCGCATGACTGCGGTATCGTGAGAGAGACAAACCATTTGTCGTTGTCGGGCCGCCCTGGAGTTGTTGCGCGTTGATCGCTCAAACCGAAGTTCGCTTGCTAACCTGTATTGACTGCGAGAAGCCCTTCTCGTTCTCGGAGGACGAACAGCGTTTCTATCAGCAGCGGGGCTTTCGCATACCGGTCCGTTGTCTCGATTGCCGCGCCGCCCGGCGTGCCGCCCGCAATGCCGATCTTATCCGTAACGCCGAACCAGAATCGTCCTGGACTGAAACCCTCGGTCACTACGGCGGCTCGACCAACAACTCCCGCAACGGAGCCAACAGTCGTCGCAATGCAAGTGGCGGATTCCCGGCCGTCTGTGCCCAATGCGGCAAAGACACGGTCGTCCCCTTCGAACCTCGTGCCGGACGCCCGGTCTATTGCCGCGAATGCTTCACCACGAACAAACGCGCCAAGTAGCGTAGGGTCGGAACTGTCTGGACCGCTGAGGCGATCGTCGTGCAGGGCATCAATACGTCACTGGGTCGAGCACCGTCCTCTGCCTGTTGACTCTGACTGCAACTTCAATCTCCAGAAACAAACAACGGGCTCCGGAAAACCTCCAGAGCCCGTTCTCAATTCGTGTGATCGAGACTGACGTTACGCCTGCAGCTCCGAAGCGTAATCGTTCTCGGCGATCGTGAGCGACTCGTCGATTGCACCGACCAGGTTGTCGATCTCGTCCTTCGTCACAATCAGGGGCGGTGCGAGGTGCAGCACGTCCCAGACGCGTGTCACCACATTCCGCTCCATAAGAAGTTGGCCGAGCTTCTTCTTGAACTTGCTGTCCTTGCCGAACTTCTCACGGGTCGCTTTGTTGGCGACCATATCGAGACCCCAGACCATCCCGACGCCGCGGACCTGCCCAACCGACGGGTGGCTGGTGAGCGTCTCGAGCTGCTCTCCGAGATAGGTACCCATCTCATTGCCGCGCTCGACCAGGTTCTCCTCGTCGAAGATCTCCAGGTTGCGAATCGCGGCCGCGCAAGCAACCGGGTGACCGCCGAAGGTCAGCAGGTGACCCATCGGTGTTTGATCTTTCTGCTTGAAGATGTCATAGACCTTGTCGCTCACCACGGCGGCCCCAATCGGCGCATAGCCGGAAGAGAGCGCCTTGGCGATCGTCATAATGTCGCCCTGAATGCCGAAATGCTCCTGCGCGAACATCTTGCCGGTGCGGCCGAAGCCGTTGATGACCTCGTCACAAATCAGCAGCACGCCGTGCTTGTCGCACGTTTCGCGCAGCATCTGCCAATAGATCGGCGATGGGACATGCACGCCCGCTGCGGTCGAGATCGGCTCACCGATCACGGCGGCCACGGTATCCGGACCCTGATACATGATTTCGAGCTCGACCGCTTTGGCGGCCATGATGTCGGCCTGCTCGCCTTCGACCCCAAAGTCAGAGCGATAGCGGTCCGGATGCGGCACATGGTAAACGCCGTACATATACGGGCCAAACGACGCTTCGTCTCGCACCGATTGCGTTAGGCTCATCGCGCCGTACGTCATACCGTGGTACGAACCGCGGCGGCCAATGATCTTGTAGCGACGCGGGAACCCGCGCATCGCCTGGACCTGCTTGGCAATCTTGATCGCTGATTCGACCGCTTCTGATCCGCCAGAGCAGAAGAAAACGCGGTTGAGATCGCCTGGCGCGCGCTCGGCGATCATTTCCGCCAGTTGCACCTGCGGCACGGTAGTGAAGGACATTGCTGAAGCGTATGCCAGACGGGCTGCCTGCTCACCCATGCGGGCGGCGATATCGGCGCGGCCGTGACCCGCATTGACCACCCACAAACCGGAAATGGCGTCTATATAGCCACGTCCGTGGATGTCGTAGATCGTGGAGCCTTCACCACGATCGAAGACGCGGAACCCGTCTTTCTCGGCAATATCTGCCCAGGGGAGACTATGGATCCAGACGTGATCGCGAGCGCTCTCTTCGAGATAAACCGGTGCGAAATCCCGAGCGATCGACGTGTCCTGCTCGGACGAGCTCCGAACGGCGGTCTTGACCATTGCGAAATCCTCCTGGTGGGTGCCTCGCGCGTGGCGGGGACAGATAGCGGTGGCAAAAATGGGACTCTGCATATCCACGCCACAGTTAAGGAATCAGTATAGCGGAGAGTCCCGCCTGCTCCTTATCCGAAACCGAAAGTCCAGTTTGACGCGACCCGTCGAAACTGCCATGATCACCAGCGATCTAGCGCGTTTCAGGAGTAGATGGACGATGTTCGAGCCACAAAATACGCATGGTGCCGGCAGAGTCGGTGACCCGGAAGGCGAGCCGTTCGGATTTAAGTTCGAAGGGCAACCGCTCGAAGCGTTTTCTTGCGACACGATTGCCTCGGCCCTGCTGGCTGCCGGCGTACGCACCTTCACGGTGACCGAAGTCTCCGGCGATGCGCGGGGGGGCTTCTGTTTCGTTGGCAGGTGCGCCGACTGCCTGGTCATCATCGACGGACAAGCGAACCAGCGCGCCTGCATCACACCGGTGCGCGCAGGAATGGATGTGCGCATCCAGCACGGGCATGGCCCGGTCGAACGGCAGGCAACCTCATGAGCTCGCCAGGTGTCGTCATCGTCGGAGCTGGCCCGGCTGGGCTCTCAGCCGCAGTAACGGCAGCGAAAGCTGGTATATCTGTCATCGTCATCGACGAACGCCCTTCACCTGGGGGCCGGTTGCGTTTCGATCTCGCAGAATCGACCAGCCTCCCCGATTTGCTGGCCGAGTGTGAGCAACTTGGCGTCACCATCCGGTCGAATACCATCGCCTGGGGTCTCTTCCCGGGATGGCGCATTCCCCTCGAAACCCCCGCTGGCGCCGAGGCCCTCGAATCCGAGTATGTCATTCTCGCGACCGGCTCGATCGACCGCGGACTTTCCTTGGACGGCAATACGCTTCCCGGCGTCATGACGGGTTCCGGATTGCGCCGCCTGATCGGTGAATTCGGCATCCTTCCCGGCAAACGGGTCCTCATCATGGGTGACGGTCCTGATGGCGCCGCTACGGCCCACGCCGTGCGCACCGCCGGCGGACGGATCGTCATGTTGGTCTCGGAAGACGATGCCCGCTCGATCTCGGTTCAGGGTGAGGGTGGCGTCGAGCGCTTCGTCGTGAATGGCCGGGAACACCCCGTCGATATTGTGGCTGTTGCGCTTGGACGGCAACCCGATTTGCAGCTTTCCACCATGGGCGGCCACGGTCTCGTCTGGATGCCTGAGAAAGGCGGGTGGGCGCCGCACCATCACAGTGAGACGGAGCACATTCCGGTTGGGCTCTACGTCGCAGGCGATGCCGCGGGCGCTGACAACGCCGACATTTGCGCGCTCGATGGTGCCTGCGTGGCCGCGAGACTCGGGCATTCGCTGGGACTGATATCGGAAGAAGTTGTTGCCGAACTCAACGCACAGATGACCGGAAGCCGGCCGAATCGTATGGACTATTTGGGTTCGGAGCCGCTCCATCAGCAACCCTGGATCGTACCGCTCGAGGTGAACCAATGACCAACTATCTCTGCCGGTGCGAAGACATCACCCAGGAGCGGGTGGAGCAGATCATCGCCGAAGGAAAAACCACCGTCAACGATGTCAAACGGCATACCCGCGTCGGCATGGGCCGCTGCCAGGGCGCCTATTGCATCAGCGAGGTACGCCGACTCCTGACCGAGGGCGAACTCGACCCCATGACGATGCGCCCGCCGGTCCGTCAGATTCGCCTCGATACCCTGGCTGCCACGATTCCCCCGTCCGACGACGACTAGGCGATTAGCGGCGTAGCGCAGATCTCCGGGTTTTGCTCGTGCCCTTGGGAATGTGCGGCAAAACGTGGGAGGCTCGGCCCATCGGACCCTGCGTGCTACCATCCAGACGGCTTTATAGGCACGTTTAGGAGGTCGCCGTGACGGATTCACGCATCAGGCTCGATTACCGCAATGCGATGGCGTCGGCCGTTGGTGACGCGAACGGTTTGACCGAGGCACAGTTGAAGGCTGTGGCGCCCAAAGCCGCCCAGGAGATCGAGCGCATCTGGGCCGAGCATGCCGCCGGCGACCAGAAGTGGATCGACCTTCCGGACAACGCCGCCCTTGTGGATGACATAAACGCATTCGCTGAGGAGAACCGCTCGAAATACGACGACTTCATTCTGATCGGTATTGGCGGTTCCTCTCTTGGCGCCATCTCTGCCATTCAGGCATTGGTCCATCCCTATCGCAAT
>JBBQPB010000006.1:0-17452 GCA_038331435.1 Thermomicrobiales bacterium
ATGGGCCCCACCCCGGAAGGGATCGTTCGTGACAAGCACGTCGCCCGGTTCGATACGCTCCGGTCCGTACTCCCGCACGAGCTGCGGCACCATCTTGACCAGCGAACCGAGATGATTGGCCTGACTGAACGACTGCGCCACTGGTTCCAGATTGCGGTCGAACAACGCGCAAGAAAAATCGGCGCGCGTCTTGATGTTGGTGGAGTAGGCGCTGCGCCGCAACGTCAGCGACATCGTCTCCGTGATCTCGGTCAGGGCGTTGCGAATCACCTCGAACGTAATCGGATCGATCTCGGCGCTCATCGCGGTCCTCCGGACGACTGACGAACGATCAGTTGGGGGGTCATCACAATCTGTTGCGGCTCCTTGGCATCGCCAACCAACCGGGATAAGAGCAGCTCAGCTCCCCGGCTCCCAATTTCGAATGCGGGTTGGTGGAACGTCGTCAGGGGTACTTCGAGGAATTCGGCCAGCTCGATGTCGTCGCCTCCCACCAGCGCCAGCTCGTCCGGAAGTCGGATCCCCAGCTCACGAGCAGCTTTCATGACGCCAACCGCTTGCATGTCATTGGCGGAGAAGATAGCGCTGGGCCGATCGTCCCGGTTCAGCAAATCGAGCGCGGCACGATATCCGCCCTCGGTGGTGAAGGGCGCATAGACGATGAGATTGGGATCGACCGGAAGACCACCGTCCTGCAATGCCTGGGTATAGCCCGCGAGACGCCCGCGCGCACTGGAAATGTGAGCCGGTCCGGCGATGTGCCCGATGCGCCGGTGTCCCAGCTCGACCAGCAACCCGGCCGCCGCGCGGCCCGCGGCTTCATTATTGGTGACCACCACATCGTCGAGCGCATTGTCAAATGTGCGCAACAGCAGCACGTAAGGAATGTGGGCGTCTCGTAGATAGTCGAGCTCGGCCAGATCCGACTGCACCGGAGTGATCAGCACGCCATCGACCTGTTTCGAGCGCAGCAGCTCCAGGCAGGAGAGCGCCTCACCTGGATCGTCGGCCGAGTTGCAGAGCAGCAGGCCGAAGCCCGCGGACTTCACCACCGATTCCACCCCGCGTACGATGCCGGCGTAGACCGGGCTGGCGTTGTCGGTGACGATCATGCCGATAGTGTTCGACCGACCGGAGACGAGCGAGCGCGCCGTCTCGTTGCGGACGTACCCCAACTCTTTCGCCGCATCAAGAATGCGCTGGCGGGTTTCCTCGTTCAGCTCCCCCTTACCATTGATCCCTCGGTGCGCGGTGGTGACCGAGACGCCAGCATGTCTCGCAATATCTCGAAGCGTCGCAGGCATAGAGTGACTGTCCCGTACGGAAGCGTTTCCGGAAACGTTTCCGTAAGATACTCCTCGATCGGTTCCATGTCCAGCATGATGATGTCTCTCTATACCTAGCGAGCCGATTGAACCACCAGTGGCCAGGTGAGCAGCATCACGGACTTAGGGGCTTGCCTGCAGGACTATGCGGGAACAGGGTGCCGGGCCAGGAAGTCGAGGCTCACCCGATCGAATTCCGCCGGCATTTGCAGGAACGGCAGGTGCCCGGCGCTTTCAAAAAGATAGAACTCAGAATCGGGAATCTGCGCCTGTACCGCGAGCCCGTATGCCGGCAAGGTGGTGATGTCCTGGCTGCCAACCGTGATCAGCGTTGGCGCAACGATCGAGCCCAGGCGGTCACCGGCGTCGTAAGCCAGATCGGCTTCGAAATGCCCCGCCAGCGCAATGGGATTGGGCAGATTCTTGAAGAACCGATCCTGCTGTTGAGAGAGCTCGTCATCGTGCGCGTTGACGTAGTCAGGCGGATTGAGCCAGACCACCGAATTCGGCCCGAAGATCTCCCATAGCTCGCCCCGCACCAGTTGCAGCCGAATCTCCAATTGCCGGCGCAAATGGGGGTAGTTACCCACCCGATCGAACGTCGAGTGAAACTGCAGCGAATGGACCAGATCTGGCCGGGCGGCGGCCATTTCCTGCGCGATCAATGCCCCCATCGATTGCCCGCAGAGATGCACCTTCGGCAGCTCCAGATGCTCGAGCAGGGCGATGGCATCGTCTGCCATCTGACCGACGGTATAGCCATCGGTCGTCACTTCGGACTTACCCGCGCCCCGGTTATCGAGCGCGATGCAGCGGTACATCGGGGAGAACGTCGCCACCTGATTTACCCAAAGCCCGCCACCCTGACCGGTGCCGGGAATGAGCAGAATCGGTTCACCTTCCCCAGTGACTTCGTAATGCAGTTGGACATTGGTTCCCACCAAAGCTTCAGGCATAAACGCGATCTCTCCATTTTCCAACAGATTTCAGCACCACTACGTCACCCTGCAAAAGTTTGCCATCCTGACGAAGGAAGAATCTTGTATGTTGATTCTGGGTCGATTGTGACCTTGGGACCGGACGGGGACACCCCCGTCTCATCGTCCCGGACATCGCCCCGGGGTCAGCTCGTGAGGATCGTGGTCCGGTCAGACCGACGAAGAGCTTGGGCGACCCCGGGGAATGTCGCGCCCGAGTCCGAACAGGTGTCTGGTTCCGGAAACCGGAAGACAAGACTGGACGTGTGCGGGACAGGATGCCACCGGGACCGAACGGATGGCAACTCTGCAAAGCTACGTGGGCATCGATGTCGCCCAGGACACTTTGGTGGTGGCGGTGCACGGTATTTCCGGAACCACCACCTATGCCAACAACCGGCGGGGTCGCTCGGCGTTGCGGCGGCAGTTGACGAAGCTGCATCCGACGCAGATCGTGGTCGAAGGCACCGGTGGGTTGGAGCGAGCGCTGGTGGAGGAACTGGGCGATGCCGGGCTGCCGATCCGCACGGCCAATCCGGCCAGGGTGCGGCGGCTGGCCGACGGGCTGGGGCAACTGGCCAAGACCGATCCCCTCGATGCCGCTGTCATCGCGCACTTTGCCGCCATCGTCGAGCTGCCGGAGCCGATCAATCGCCGTGCGAACGAACGCGACCGGCAGGCCTTGGTGCGCCGGCGAGCCCAGCTGGTGGAGCAACGGCAGGGCGAAGCCTGCCGCAGTGGCCGCCTGCCAACGGCGGTGGCCGGATCGCTCAAACGCATGCAGACGGCGCTGAACCGGGAGATCGCCCGGCTGGAGCGGGATATCACCCAGCTGATTGCCGCCGATCCGGTGCTGAGCGCCAAGGTCGCCATCCTGCAATCGGTGCCGGGGGTTGGCCCCGTCATCGCCGCTGGGCTGGTCGGCTTGCTGCCAGAGCTGGGGCAGCTCGGTCCCAAACAACTGGCCGCGCTGGTAGGGCTGGCTCCCTTTGCCGCGCAGTCGGGTCATCGGGATGGGGTGCGCCATATCCGCGGTGGACGGGGAGAGGTGCGCAAATTGCTGTATCTGGCCGCCCTTACCGCCTGTCGCCACAATCACGTCATCGCCACCTTTCGCGCACGCCTCGACGCGCGCAAGAAACCGACCAAGCAAGCCCTCGTTGCTGCAGCACGCAAACTGCTGACGATCCTCAATGCCATGCTGCGCGATGGCGTCATGTGGCAACCCGGGGCGCAACATGCTTGACAATCAACACAGGTGCTCCTCGCCGTAGCGAGTTCCACGCCACGACCTCGCTCCAGGGAGACTGGAAATCCGCCCTACGCCGACCCGTACCCGCCATCCACGCGAATGAGCTGCCCGGTCACGAACGCGCTGGCCGGCGACGACAAAAAAACCGCCAGCCCCACGATATCCTCAGCGTTCCCGATACGCCGCAGCGGCGTGCGATCGGTGATGCGTTGCAATACCTCCGGTTGATCGAAGATCGCGCGCGTGAAGTCGGTAGCGATCCACTCGGGCAGGATGGCATTGACGCAGATGTTGTTCGGTCCCCATTCCACCGCGAGCGATAACGTCAATTGCGCCACCGCCCCCTTGGTTGAGCTATAGAGTGCCCGACCCGGCACGCCCAACACGCTGGCCAGTGAGGCGATATTGATGATTCGCCCCGACCCCTGCACCAGAAAGTGCTGCCCCGCCGCGGTGCAAGCAAAGGTGAGGCCGCGGATATTCGTGGCATAGACCGATTCGAAATCCGCTTCCGAAATCTCGACCGACGGCTGTCGCAGCGCCGTGCCGGCGCTGTTGACCAGGACATCGATCCGCCCGAATCGCTCAACGGTACGTGCCACCATCGCATCCACTTCGGCGCGCTCCCGCACATCGGTTGGCAGCGCCAGCGCGTCGCTGCCGAGCGCCTCGATCTCACCGGCCACCCCTGCCAATGCGTCCGCCGATCGCGCGGCGACCGCAACGCTTGCGCCCGACTCGGCCAGACCGAGCGCGATCGCTTTGCCGATTCCCCGGCTGGCGCCGCTGACCAGCGCCACCTGCCCATCGAGCCGGAAACCGCTCACGAGGTCGCGGGATTTGGCCGCACCGCAATCCCCTCGATCTCGACCAGCAACCCCTCGACCACGAATCCGGTCAGCCCGGTCGATCGCGCCGGCGGCGGTCCCGGAAAGTACTCCCGGTACACCGCGTTCATGGTCGCATAGTCCTGCACATCGGCCAGAAAGATCGTGGTCTTGACGACATGCTCGAAACCGGCGCCCGCGGCCGCAAGCGTCGCGCACAGATTCTCCATCGTCTGCCGGGCCTGGGCGCTGATGTCTCCGGGGCCCACCAACCGCCCATCCGCATCGAGTCCGGCATGCCCCGCCAGAAAGACGAGTTCTCCGGCGGCGGTTGCCCAGGAATAGGGCGCGATAGGCGGGGTCAACCCGTCTGAGACGATCGACTCGATGTGCATGCGGAAGCTCTCATATTTGTGCGATGACAAGACTTAGACGTCCAGTTCCCAGCGTCGATCCAGTCAGAATGAAATGCGCTGTTCAATAGTCGGCAAATGTTCTTCTTCTATCAATTGCTTTGTTGCGCACTCCGCAACGGGTCGATTCGTCCCTCATCGATGGTGCTGGTTATGGACATGCCGAAGAGGTAGAGACTGCGATAGAGTGACTCGCCTAGCTCACCGGCAGTGGCTGATGGCCGAATGTTCAGAGAGATGCCGAACATGAGTGTTGCCGGCATCTCTTGTCTATTCCTGCCCGCGACTGCCACGCAGGATCCCCTGTTGGATCATATCAACGTGCCCTCTGCCGGCCCGCCCATGAAGCAGCCTCGGACCTCCGCGCTTCCATAAAGTGCGCGGGCAATCAAATGCGGACCTAGTGGTGCGTCAAGGATGAAGTGCCGGTGGTAGGATGGGCTGGGGGAGGAACTGTTCGTCCGTTTGTTCCCGCGAGGTGTTCTCTATGGCGTACCCCTACCGCATTGTCTTGACCGAGCGTGAGCGCGCCGAACTGCGCAGTCTGATTGGCCGGGGTGTGGCTCCGGCGCGGATGCTGACCCGTGCCCGTCTGCTGCTCAAGGCCGACCACGGTGAAGGTGGTGCTGGGTGGTCCGATGCCGCCATCGCCGGCGCGCTGGACATCAATCCGAGTACCGTGCTGCGGGTGCGCCGCCAGTTCGTGACGGAGGGACTGGCAGCGACGCTGGAGCGCAAGCGCCCAGACCGCGTCTACGAACGTCGCCTGGATGGCCGGCAAGAGGCGCAGGTCATCGCCGTGGCGTGCTCGGTGCCGCCAGATGGCCAGGCGCACTGGAGTCTGCGCCTGCTGGCCGATGAGGTGGTGCGGCGGGAGGTCGTGGAGACCATCTCCCACGAAACGATCCGTCAGACGCTCAAAAAAACGACCTCAAGCCTCACTTAAGCGAGCAATGGTGTTTTGCTCCGACCGCCGATCCGGCTTTCGTCTGGCAAATGGAGGATGTGCTGGCGGTCTACGAGCGGCCATTGGATCCGAACCGGCCGGTGGTCTGTCTCGATGAAACCAGCCGCCAGTTGCTGGCTGAGGCGCGTCCCTCAGCACCAGTGCGCCCAGGGCAGCTGAGCCGCCACGATCCGGAATACATTCGGGGTGGCGTGGTCAATCTCTTTCTGGTGACCGAACCACTGCGCGGCTGGCGTCACGTCACCGTCCGCACCCAGCGCACCCGGCTCGACTTCGCCCACTGCGTACAGCAGCTGATCGATGTGCACTATCCCGAGGCGGAACGGATCGTGCTGGTGCTGGACCAGCTCAACACGCACACCCCCGCCTCACTCTCTGCTGCCTTTCCACCCGACCAAGCCAGACGGCTGGTCGAAAAACTGGAGATCCACCACACCCCCAAGCACGGAAGCTGGCTCAACATGGCGGAACTGGAGTTGCGTGTGCTGGCCCGGCAGTGCCTGCGCCAACGCATTCCCGACCCGGCGACCTTGCAGCGGGCCGTCACGGCCTGGGCCAAGCGACGCAATGCGACGCCGGCACGCATCAATTGGCAGTTCACCTCTGCCGACGCGCGGATCCGACTCCGACGCCTCTATCCGGCATATGAGAATTGACGCACCACTAGAGCGCTTCTCAGAGCGATTGACTTTGAAGACTCCAAGCGGCCGTATGGTGTCTGTGACCCAGGCGAGGCAGTTCGGGCGCTAGCCATCGCCACGTTCAGTTTGCTTTATGTGATGCGGATTGCATCTTTCAGGTTCGGGCTGAGAGTCGAGAGGCTCGTGGACGAATACCTTGACAGGTTGAACGATTGCGACCCGAGCTAACTGCGTCCTTTTTCGAAGCGATCCGGGTTCGAAGGTAGGTCGAGCAGCCGGCGTTTATTTCCAGAGCCTGCCAGTCACGATCAAAATCATGCGCAACTGGCCCATGCACCGATTTCTTTGGACATGAAGAGTACGAAGGTCAATTCTCTTCCAGCCCCGGTGAATGGTAGGTCTGTGTGATATGTCGTGACATTTGCGTCCATATCAAAGTTATAGCTATCCCCATTGAAGAAAGTTGTGGGGGCGTCCCAGTAGTCGATTGCGCCCGCGTAGTGCCCGTTTGCGGAAAAGCCGAACATGGTAGGCGAGAGCCGGTTCAAATCTTGTCCTTGGTTAGTGACCGTTCCGCTCACTTGCGCTGTCGTATCCTCGGGATTCCAACTGATCTTTACATCCGAGAACTCCCATTTGGGCAATAGGTTCGGAATGACCTGAGATGAGCTACAAGTCGCGAAATCGATCAATTGAGAGGTGTTCAAACCTTTGGTGACTTCATCTCCATTGATCGCTGTAGAGAATGGAGCGCGTCCACCGGAACCTACAAAGGCGATGTCGGCGACCGCGTCCATTTGCGCTCCATTAGAAAAGGTCATAAGGAGCGTGGGCGTCTCAAGGGGCTCAGCTGACGTGTTGCGGATTTCGCCCCGAATCACATAGTCATTGCCCGCCACTATGACGTCGTAATACAGAAGCTCCCAACGGTCGTCCAGTGGAGTGGCCTTGACATCGTCGGGAAGTGGCGGGAATTCCGTTACGCCGCTGGAAATCACAAGATTCCCGTTTGCGATGGGGGTTCCCATCACCTGAGAAAACAGCAATACAACCACCAGTGCCATCATCATGAGTTAAATGCTCCAGTTGAGACAATTCAGAACTGCCATAGTCACAAAAACGGTCACAAATCCAGCAACGGGTAAGTACTGAAGAAGCTCTAAGTAACCCGAGCGGCCGAATTTCCGTATAAACACTGGGGTTTTAGTGGTACGCCCGGCGGGACTCGAACCCACGACCTCTTACTCCGGAGGCAAGCGCTCTATCCACTGAGCTACGGGCGCGTACGTGTGCCTTCGCTCGAATGCTCGCCACGGTGCAGGATGGCAAGCGAGTGCAGTACACGATACGGCTGAGATTCTAGCACCTGGTTGCCAGGACTGCCGCGAGGGGGGTGCGCCCACTTTGGGAACGGAGTCCCACTGTGACGCCGTTCCCAGCTCTTTCGTGGTGTCGATGAAGACTCGCTCAGCTTGATTCCAGATCGGGCTTCAGGCTGTTCTAAGGAGACTCGTCCTCAGCAACCGTCACATCAATCTTCCCGCGCGCATGGCCGGTTTCGGTTTTCTCGAGCGCTGCCACGGCTTGCTCGAAGGGAAAGATCCACTCGATGACGACCTGCATGTCGCCGGCAGCGATGTCCGCGGCCACGTCGAGAACCGCTGCGCCGGTTTCCGGGCTGTGCATCATCTGCTCCACGACGACGCCCCGTTCGGTCTGAACCTGATCGTCCGAGATCGTAATGAGGCGTCCTCCATCGCGAACTGCCGCCAGGCTGCTAAGCCCAGTTTGGATCGCGGTAGTCCAAGGCCAGGTCGGCTCCAGGCGACTGCATGTACGCATGGTTCTGGGGTGAAGATGAGGCTGCGATCCGATACCCGCGTCGAACGGCCAACTGGATCTTGATCGTTCCGATGGCACCGGAAGCTCCCGCAATGAAGGCTGAGTCTCCCTTCGTCAACTGCAACGCGCTGGCTCCTCTCAGGGCCGTTATGCCCGCTACCGGGAGCGCGGCTGCTTCGGGAGAATCGAGTCCGTCCGGCATGGGCATGAGCATTTGCGCGTCGATGGCGGCATATTCGGCCCAGGTGCCCCCCTTCGGGTGCAGTCCGCAGAACATGACCCGATCGCCAGTCTGGTAGGTGCTCACTGCGCTCCCGATCGTCGCCACGATACCGGCGCCCTCGACCCCGTTGGGATAGGGGAACGTCACCCCGCCAGGAATTGTGTTCCGATCATGGAGTCCTACGCCGAAGGCGCGCATCCGAACCAGCACCTCGTTGGGAAATACCACCGGGACGGGGATTTCCATCAACTCGAGATTCTGGCCCGGTCCGGGAAGGCAATAGGCTTTCATCGTTGAATGAATGATCCCTCCGTCTCGCTTCTCGATGCCAAGCGCGCCGTCCCCAAAATACTCAAAACAGCAAATACAGCTCGTGCTCGGCGTGTCATGGCGAAAAACCTATTTCCGTGGTTTGGTGGATAGGCAATCTGAGACTCGCTGTCTCACCATTAAGGTTTGTGCCATCGACCCCGAAAAATCGCGGAGTAGTGTGCGTGACTGCGCTACCTGTTCTGCGAGTGCGGAGCGAGCCGTCCTCTGGAATCCACAGGGCCGGCGTGGCTGGCGTGTGGACCGGATTAGTGAGCAGTGGTTGCAACGATCTGCGAGGTTGACCCAGGCGGAGGTCATCGACGCGCAGTTGCATGCCGCGACAATTTCCTGCAGGGAAACAGGTAATCGGAACAGGCAATTTAGTCGGTCAACGACACTCGACTCCCCCCTAGGATTGAGACAACGGCACCGAAAGACCTTTTCGGTTGCGCGTCGCATCGGCAATTGCCGGAACGCACACACGGTAGGACTACTCGGCGCATGTCGAGAGAGTCGAGGACAAAGGGCAATGATCAAATCTGAATTCACGCATCCTGGCCGAACTATCGCGACGATGGACCGTCGTGCACTGCTGCTCGGAGTTACTGGAGGAATTGTTTCGCTAGCGCTTGCGCCGATCCTGGGGACCACTGCGGCACAATCGAACGCCGCAACTCTGGAAACCACCATGGACCTGGCCATGGCCGCTGCAATCGAGGCTGGCATCCCCGGCTTCGCACTGGCTATCGAGCACCGAGGCGAGCTCATCTACTCGGGGGCGGCCGGTGTTTCCAGCATCGAGCTGGGAACTCCGATGAAGGCGACCGACCGGTTTCGCATTTACAGCATTACCAAGACCTTCACCGCCACCATCATTTACCAACTCGTCGACGAAGGGATTCTCTCCCTGGATGATACCGTTGACATGTGGCTGGACACACCTGAAGTGCAGCGTATTCCCAACGTCGAGCGCATCACGATTCGCCAGGTACTCAACCATACCAGCGGGATTTACGACTTCGGCGACGACGACGACAGCCCGTTCTGGAACGATGCGTTTCTGGGTCCGGAGGCTGACTGGAGCAAGATCTGGACGCTTCCGGAACTTCTTGCCTACGCCGACCCATCCAATCACCCACCCTATTTTGCCCCCGGCGAGGGAATTCACTACTCGAACACGGGCTACATTCTTCTCGGCATGATTGTGGAAGCTGCCATCGGCAGTACGTTCGGCGATGCGCTCCAGACCCGGATCCTGACGCCACTAGAGTTGAACGATACAGCCCTGGCGGTTGGTGGGACTATTCCGGAGGGGGTTGTGGACGGCTATCAGCTCCTGGATGGCCAACTCCTGAACGTGACTGCAATCAATTTGTCATGGATATGGTCTGCCGGCGGGCTGGTCTCGTCAACTGCAGACCTTTTGCGGTTTGCCAGCGCTACCCAGAACGGTGAGCTACTATCGCCCGCGTCGTTCGCCGAGATGTTCACCTTCGTTCCGTCGGAGAACCCGCAGATGTCGGACGGCAGCGGACTGATCCGAGCCGAGACGCCCGACGGAACAGTGGTTGGCATGGACGGAGGCTCAGCCGGATTCGGCGCACAAATGATGTGGATGCCCGATGAGGAGATAACGGTGGTTACCATGGTCAACTGGGCTCCCGGCGACGGTTCAGCGGAGGCCGTGCGCGACGAGGCGTTCGCCCAGGTCCTTAAGCAGTAAACGAGAAGACACTCATTTTGACATCCGGATTGCGCTCCAAATAAACGATCCCATCGATCGCTGACAGGGAGAATTCGAGGGTTATCTGGTCATCAAAGAATCTGCCTGGTGACGTGCACAGGTCAGGTGCATTCCGTGCCGGACCATACGCCACCAGCGCGAGAACTATCACGAAGGAACTTGCTCAATGACGAGTCTTCGCATTGCGGGAGAGGCGAATCTGGCGATCGTTCGGCGATTACTAGAGGAAGGTTTGGGACAGGGTCTGATTCATTGGCTTCCGCATTGTATTTCCCCTGACTATGTCGGTCATCTGACGAATGGAGATCACTATGGACCGGAAGGTGTTCGTATCGACATTCAGGGACACCGCTCGAAGCTGGACGACCTTACCGTAAGCATCGAGGATCTGTTTGGCGATTGCGACAGGGTTGCACGTCGATTCACCATACGTGGCGTCTCTCGTGATCCGCTGGTCAGCGATGCGCTCGCAGGGACACCTATCGAGATGTCCGGAGTCGCCATTGACCACCTTGCGGAGGGATTTCTCGTGGAGAGTTGGGTCCAGCTTGGACGGGTGCTGAGGATACCGTAGCCGTGGGGGAGACTGCGGCCGGATGGTGGCACGAAATCGAACCCGCCCTCGTCCAATCACCGCGAGAAAAAAGGGACATGCCCATGGGAAGCAGCCCAGCGGCCTACAGGACTCACGGTGAGACCTCGACGATCCCAGCCGCTATCGCGGTCGTAACTGCCGCAGTTCGGGTGTTTACGCCCAGCTTCGTCAGTATCTTCGCGACGTGGCCATGGGCTGTTCGAACACTAACGAAGAGCGTAGCGGCAATCTCCTTATCGGTTTTTCCTAGTGAGAGGAGCAGCAGGACTTCCATTTCTCGGGCCGACAGCTTTGCGATTCCGACGTGATTAACGTTCGATTCGAGACGATTAGGCGTCTCGGTATCCAGGGCCAAAGCCTCAGCGACAGCTTGCTCAACTCGCAGGCCTCGCCCGGCATCCCAGCATGCACTGAACACCTCGCTGCTGAGCCCAATCCGACACGTGTCCACCGACCGACGATAAAGTGATGTTTCAGGTTCCTGCAGTTTCAAGCCGATCGCGTTACGTTCCGCTTCTGCGGCGCCAAATAACCGAGCAGCTTGGGCATGTTGCCCGGAAAGTGCGGCGAAGACCGCAAGATTGCCAATTCCGTGGACGATCTCTTCTGAGGCTCGCAGCTCGCACCGTACCAGGAGGCTTTCGCCCAGGAGTGAACGAGCCAGGCGAAACTGTTGCTGACTGCAAGCAGCGAGTCCGAGATAACTCATCGAGAGTGAGGCACTCCATGAGTCTCCCAGTTCGCGTTGCTCGTCCAGCGCCTCCCGCCACACCAGGGTTGCTCGATCGATATCTCCGAGTCCCCAGGCAACTACCCCGAGATGCGTAAGGTTGAGGGCGGCGTTGGACCGATCCTCCAACAAGCGAGCTAGCCTGAGACTTTCAGTGAGAAGCAGGAGGGCTCGATCGAAATCTCCCGCGTCTTCCGCAACAATGCCAAGGATCCCGGTAGCGAATGCAACACACCATTCGTCACCGGCTCTCTGGCTTAATTCGAGAGCCTCTTCAAGACAGGGTACGGCCCGTTGGTCATCTCCCTGCCAGTGAGCCAGTATTCCCAGCCCCAGCAATCCGCGCGCGCGAACGGAATCTGGTGCTTCCGCAGCCATCTCGAGTTCACGTTCGAGCCAGCGACGCCCTTCGCTGAGGTGCCCACGAACGTACCAGAACCAGAACAGTCGACCAGACAGGTGAAGCGCGAAGACATGGTCACCTGCGTGATCCAGCCAGGTGAGTGCTGCGCGCAGATTGTCATGCTCCAGCTCCAGGCGGTCTAGCCACACCAGTTGGTTGACCCGGGTCGCAAATGATGGCCAGGATTGCTCGACAATATCCGCGTACCACCGTACATGCCGGTGGCGCGTTTCAGCTTCTTCGCCGTTGGCGGCAAGTTGCTCGAGGCCAAATTCACGAGTTGTTTCCAAGAGCGTAAACCGAGCGTCCCCTGACCCCTCCTGCCCAAGGCTGAGCAGGCTGTTGTCGGCCAACTCCGACAAACTATTCAGGCTATCTCTTTCCGAATAGTCCACATGGAAGGCCACAGCTTCGGCAGCTTCAACCGATCCACCTCCGCTAAAGACTGTCAGACGTCTGAGCAGCGTCTGTTGCTCTGTACTGAGAAGGTCGTAACTCCAGGCGATTGCGGCCTGCATGGTTTGCAGGCGAGCTGGGTGATTTCGTGGCCCTCCTGTCAAGATCCGAAGTCCATCCGCCAACCTTGACAGCAATGCCTGCGGAGAGAGGACTTTGCTCCGCGCCGCCGCAAGTTCAATTGCCAGGGGGAGTCCGTCCAATCGTCGGCAAACCTCCGCGATAGCCGGAGCATTCATCTGGTCCAGCGTAAAGTTCGGCCTCACCGCTCGTGCCCGTTGAACAAAAAGCATCACCGCGGGACTAGCTGCCAGATCTGCCACGGAATCGCTGCCTGGCGTGGGCAATGACAATGGTGGCACGGCGAATTCCTGTTCACCGTCAACATTGAGAGGCACGCGGCTGGTGATCAGAGCCTTTACCTGTGGAGACATCGCCAGCAACTCTGCAACCAAACCAGCAGCCAGGATGATCTGCTCAAAATTGTCCAGAACGAGCAGCATTCGCTTCTCTCGAAGAGCAAGCGCCAGACGATCTTCAATGGGCCGCTCTCCAGTCTCGCGCAAGCCAATGACATGAGCGATCGTGGACAACACGAGTTGAGGGGAGGTGATAGACGCTAACGGAACAATATAGATGCCATCCATAAAAACCTGGCCAAGCGTCTGAGACACTTCGAGTGCGAGCCGCGACTTGCCGACGCCTCCCGGTCCCGTGAGCGTGAGAAGGAAAACGTCATCACGGATCAGGAGATCTCGCACAGCATCTAATTCATGTGCGCGACCAATAAGCGGCGTGCGAGGTGTTGGGTTCATTCCAGTCAGAGATGAGGGCGAAATTGTGTCCATCAAGTAATCTCAGCTTGCTCAGCAGCGATCTGAGTCGCTGCCGAGGCAATTTTACGGAGTATCACAGGACCTACTTTCGGCCCCGGGAGTCTGGGGAGTGAAGCGATCTTAGCACAAGGTTAGGACGGGTCAGGATCAGGCGGTGTTACATATAGAAAACAATACTGTTGGGAAAGCAGTCCTGCTGCGAATGCCAAATTTGGAGACTCACGGTCCCGCTTCCACCGTGAGTCGTGTCCCGAGGAAGAATCGAGACGTCTGATAAGCGGTCAGCCTGCCCATGAAGGGAACGTCAAATCCGAACCTTCCTGTAATAAGCGACATTCCTTGATTTAGCGTGAGCCGCGATGCGAATCATGCGCAACGAAGCAGCCTGCGTGCCTCTTGCATGGATGTGGAAAGCCGACTCAGGATGGAAGAGCTTTGGTTTTCGGGGCAGCGAGCTGAATACTGCGCTATTCCTCGGGCATTGTTTCACTTCTCAGGAGTTACCAGGCTCGTGCGTTTCGTTGGGCCGAACCGATAGAAGGCGCCGAAGATTCCGCCATAGACGAGGTGAGCAAGAATGACCGAGATCGGTGTACGCCGTCCATAGTGGAGCGCAAGAAAGCCAGGCGGTTCCAGCTGCCTTGTCGGCGTCGGTCCGCGTGACACTAAGAGCAAGAACTGCCGGCATCGTGAAATCGATCCAACTCGAAGTGGCCCAGCAGGATAAACGGTAAACACTGCTGACGCTAAAAGGAGGTCATCGCCTGGCGGGTGGGGGGAGATTGTCGCGGTTTAGGAATGTTTGCAGGGATCGGCTTGTGACTCTGAGGCATTATGCGCCCAGGAGCCGAATCGTGGGGAAAACAGTACGCCCACCAGGACCGAAGTCACCGGTGGGCGTACCAGCCTATGCGCAACATGGACCATGTGACTGGCATCTTGCCGCTCTCCACATCGCGTTTCTTGCGATTCGCAGTGCTTCGTTTGGCTACGATTCAACGCTGCTGTCTTCGCCCGTGAAGGTGGCTCCGACGTTCCGCGCGTCCATTTTTGCTGCCCAAGCTGGAACCGTAATTCAGTGTGTGTCTCGTACGTTCGTAGGGAACGACGCTTTCTTACGAAAGTGCTTCCGTCCGAAGACGGTAGCGAGACCTGTCAAAGCTCTCCGTTCGACGTATGCACCCTACATGCCGTCGATCGTTTCGCTGGGTAACAACCACATCGCTCAGGGGATAAACCCCACACCCTTTGCGTTCCCTGTTGTGATCGAGGCGATCGAGCCTTACTGCTTCAGCGCACCGGCTAGGCAAAACCAATGCCCCATCACAATATCATGACTTTGAGTCAATGTACATACACCCTTGCAGGCAATATTCTCTGCAAAACTATGCAAATGAACACAATCCGGTGGAAATGCTCTCTTGTAAAGCTCCGTCGCGAATACATTCGATGACATTCCGGGTTGGTTTCGATGCTTGCACCGGTGGGGCTGCTCCCGAATCCAACCCACTCGAAGTGAGAACCCTTCTTTGCGAGGGGAGATGGGGCGGCCCCCATTGTCCAAGACGGCGGAGACAGAGAAGTCGGAGCTCTGCGAGCCGAGCAAATCGGTTGTTCGATCGACCGTCCGATCTGGTGCGCGGGTGTCGCATTGCAGGCGGAGGCTCGCCGACTCGGGCTGTAAAGCCAGGTCGAAACGGAGCGCAGTGGCACGGGGAGCATTCAATGAAATCGGGAGTTTGGAAAATAGTCTCGGTTCTCGGCGCAAGCGTGCTTCTGGCAGGGGCAATCCAGATTGACGCCGGTGGCGGCGAAAGCCGAAGGTACGCCGTTCCAGGTCGATTCGTTCTCGCAGCTCCAGATCGAGGGGGGTGGCCACGCGATCATCACGACCGGATCGCCAGCCGCGGTCTCCATTTCTGGTCCAGAGGCGCAGATCTCCAATTTGCAAGTGCAAGTTTGGTTCAACACGTTGGAGGTCGAGCCGGAAGACGACGATCAGGCTGCCGGAGCAGATCTTATCTACCACATTACCGTGCTATCGCTCACGCAAATCGAGCTGGAAGGTTCGGTTACCGCTGACGTCGATGGCCAGGCGACCGATTCACTCGAGCTCTCCGTGGACGATTCGGTCGGCCTCCGGATCACCAAGTTGGCCGTTGGGCGTATCGAGGTCCAACTGGAAGGAAGCAGCTCGGTGACCGTTTCTGGTACGGCCGATTGCCAGCAGATCGAGAACGAAGATGGCTCCACCTACGATGCGCTTCAGCTCGATAGGAAGTCCGTTGACATCGATGGCCAGGGGTCGTCCCACAACAAGCTTCGTTTCACCGATTCGCTCATCGGGCAGATCGAGGATCCCTCGGTAGTGGAGTACATGACAGAGTCCGGATCTGTTTCCGTTAGTACCGATGATTCTGCCCAACTGACCGCCCTTCCGTTTGAGGCTCGCGTTTCCTAAGGCAGTGCCCCAGGGAGCCGCCGGCCAGTATTGGCCGGCGGCTTTCGTATCCCCCGAGGGATAGTGTCGGGTCCGGTAAATTCGACGGTCGACAGATGAGTTATGGCGACGCGCGATTAAGATGCGCTCTCTCGTTAGTGTCGGATCGACAACGAGCATGTTTTTGCGCACCGGAAAGCGAAATATTCATGATTCATGGGC
Source organism: Thermomicrobiales bacterium (assembly GCA_038331435.1). Classification (GTDB taxonomy): domain Bacteria; phylum Chloroflexota; class Chloroflexia; order Thermomicrobiales; family UBA6265; genus JAMLHN01. Next base: position 16,206 of record JBBQPB010000006.1, read on the forward strand.
GCGTGATCGGAACTCCGGGTACACTGCCGACATCGAAGCACTTGGAGCGTGAATTGTTTTCAATCGATTAGACGCCTGCGTTGGCCGATGCCGATGACCATGGTATATTCGCGTCGCGTCCGCTCTGTTGTTTCGAGGCAGCTTCGATGATTACTGGCTGGCCATTGTGTTGGCCGGCGGACGGCCACACGGAGCAGGAGCGCTCCTGATAGTCTGACGAGAGCTGATCTCAGTTCCCGTTGAAAGGACAAGAGATGTCCGCGGAAGCCTCTTCGAAAGAGTCCAATGCCACCCGAAATCGTTCGGGAAGCAATGGGCAAGGCGCCGAACCGCTTCTCGAAGTGAAGAACCTCCAGACACAGTTCTTTACCCAGGACGGGGTCGTCAGGGCTGTGGAGGATGTTTCCTTCTATGTTATGCCGGGCGAAACGCTTGGCGTGGTGGGTGAGTCGGGATCGGGCAAAAGCATCACCGGTCTCTCCATCATGCGGCTGATTCCGAATCCGCCCGGCAAGATCGTCAATGGCGAAGTGATCTTCGAGGGCAACGACCTGCTGAAACTTAGCGACGACCAGATTCGCCGCATCCGTGGAAATCAGATCGCGATGATTTTCCAGGACCCGATGACCTCGTTGAACCCGGTGCTGACTATTAACCGGCAGATCAGCGAAGCGTTGCAGTTGCACATGGGGATGTCGAAAGATCAGGCCAAGGCGCGCTCTATCGAGCTTCTGCGCATGGTCGGTATCCCGAACGCTGAAGAACGCATCGATCAGTATCCCCATCAGTTCTCCGGCGGTATGCGCCAGCGCGTGATGATCGCCATGGCGCTGTCCTGCAACCCGAAACTCATCATCGCTGACGAGCCGACGACCGCGCTCGACGTGACGATTCAAGCGCAGATTCTTGATCTGATGCGATCGTTGCAAACGGAGCGAGACACCGGCGTGATCATGATCACCCACTCCATGGGGGTGGTGGCCGGAATGGCCGACCGCGTGCAGGTCATGTATGCCGGATCGATCGTGGAAACGGCCACCACAGAAGAGATCTTCGCGAATCCGCGGCATCCCTATACGGTCGGTCTGATGAAATCGATCCCGCGGCTCGATGCTCGCGAACGCGAACGACTCGAGCCGATTCGCGGACTTCCGCCTGACTTGATCGATCTACCTGATATTTGTCCATTTGTTCCACGGTGTGATTACGCGCGCGAAAAGTGCGAGCAGAAGCGGCCGCCATTGCTG
>JBBQPB010000007.1:0-17337 GCA_038331435.1 Thermomicrobiales bacterium
TTCACGTCTGTTATATGCCGCCGCAAATGCTGCGGAACCGGCGCCTTCGGCCAGAATCCGTGCCTGTTCGAGCAAGGTCAGAATTGACCGACGCAGTTCTGACTCTGAAATCAACACAATACTATCAAGACCTTCACGTAAAATGCGCAATGGCAGAGAGAATGCTTGCCGGGTAGCCATGCCCTCGGCGAAGGTATCCATCGTCTCATACGACAACAGTTCGTTACGTTGCCAGGAATCGTGGAAGGCAGGCGCGCCTCCAGCTTGCGCGCCGATGACCCGCAATTTGGGATTGACTCCCTTGGCCGCGACTACCGCACCACACGCGCCGCTTCCCGCACCGATGGGCACGATCAGAACGTCCAGATCAGGCACCGCTTCGATGATCTCCAATGAATAGGTGCCAACCCCCGCAATCAGATCTGGCTCGTTGGCTGAGTGGATAAAGAGTAGACCCTGCTCATGCTGCAGTCTCTCGGCATGCTGGCGTGATTCATCGAAGTCGCGACCAGCTCTGACGACCTCGGCTCCTAGCCGCTCCATCGACGCGGCTTTGATTGGATTCACGTTCTCTGGAACGCAGATCACTACGCGCGCGCCAAAGATCCGGCCGGCATACGCAATGGACTGCCCATGGTTCCCCGTCGACGCAGAAACCACGCCACGGGCCTTTTGTTCGGTGGAGAGCTTGCTGATGAGATAGATGCCCCCCCGAATCTTGAAGGCTCCAATTGGCTGCAGGCTCTCGCACTTAAGCCAAAGGTCGAAACCGAGCTTGCTCGAAAGCGCTTCTGAATAAAGCAGTGGAGTCGGATCGAGGTACTTCTCGATAACCTTGCGCGCCTTGAACACGTCCTGCAACGTAGGCGGCTCGAGCTGAGAGCCCTCAATTGTCGCGTGCGGATCGCCCGCGGCGGCGATTCCAATCATCCTTCCCTCCGACCGGTTTGGTGCGACAAAAGCGCGTGGAATAACGTTCGTCGTCTCGGCTTGGCCGGGGTGCATACTGGGCTCGCTCGCAACGGAATGAGCGTGAGCGGCACCCGCATCAGTTGCCATCTCCCGCCTCAGCCAGCTAGGCTAACCGAGCCCTCGGGTTCGTCCAGTCTAGCACAGCAACTTCGGCGCTTAAGTGCATTTTGTACGTTACGATCGAATACAAACCGGGCTACACAAGGGGGGAAGTGAATTGACCGCAAACGACGCCAGCAAGACGATAACCGCGCCCCGTTCCTTCCTGGAACTAGTCTCCGGCGCCATTGAATCGCGTGACTCGCTCGTCTGTGTCGGGCTCGATCCCGACCTTTCCCGTTTCCCGGAATCAGTGAAAACCGGCCGCTCGACCGGCGCGGCCATCGTCGAGTTCAACAAGTGGATCATCGAGGCGACGGGCGGGGTTGCCGCAGCGTATAAGCCTCAACTCGCCATGTATATGCAATATGGGCCGGAAGGGTACGAGGCCCTGCTCGAAACCAGGGCCCTCATTCCGGATGAAACGCCGGCAATTCTTGACTGCAAGATCGGCGATATCTCCACCACCATGGAGCCGTATGCACGCGCCTACCTCGATCTGGCCAATTTCGATGCCATCACCGTCAATCCTTATATGGGAAGCGAATGCCTGCAGCCGGTATTCGACCGAGCCGGGAAAGGTGTCTTCCTTCTAAGCAAGACGAGCAATCCAGGAAGTGGCGAAATTCAGAATCTCGAGCTGGTAACTGGACAACCACTTTTCGCGGAGATCGCGGCGAAGGTCGTCGCGTGGAATGACAGCTCCGCCGCGTCCCTGGGTTTGGTGGTGGGTGCCACCTACCCCGCCGAGTTGGTCACGGTGCGCGAGATTGCACCGGACTTGCTCATTCTGGTGCCGGGAATCGGCTCCCAGGCTGGCGATCTCGCGGCCGCGATCGATGCAGGCATTGACGACCGCGGCGCAGGACTGCTCATCAACTCAGCCCGCAGCATCACTTACGCATCCAGCGAAGACAATTTTGCCCGGGCGGCCGCCAAAGCGGCGCGCACCCTGCGCGACCAAATCAACGCCATTCGCGGCTAGCGAACGTACGGGTTTTCCGCACAATCCGTAGCCGGGTCTTGAACGGCGTGCTAGCCTTCTAACAAAAGGGAAGCTCCTCGCTGCGGCGTCGCCCGCGTTAATTGAGACTTGGCGAGTCGTCTGGAGCGCCATCCATTGAGATACGAGGTAGTTACTATGAAGCGATTGCTGTCATTGGCAGCCTTCGCCCTGACGCTGTCACTGGTCGGAGGGATATTCACCCCCAACGTGCAGACGGCTTCGGCGGCGAACAACGCGGTGGACCAGTTCGCGAATGTCGAGCTGCCGCCTGACCTCGGTCAGGCTTCGTTGCAGGCCTATGTTCCGGACACCGGCCATACGCTGCGCGGGTATTTTCTCGACTATTGGCGTGCGAACGGTGGCAAGGCCGTTTACGGCGATCCGATTTCCGAGCCGTTTGCTTCGGCGGACGGGCTCTACAGCCAAGCGTTCGAGAAGGGGGTCTTCCAGTTCCGACTCGAACTCGTCTGGACCGATGCACCCTCGGTGACGTTGATGAATCTCGGCGACCATAGCCTGAACGACCGTCTCGACACCTTCCGCAACGACGGGCGCCGTGGCGGTGGCGGTGGTGACCGCCGCACATCCTCGTGGAAGGGTGTCGCTCCCGATGGCGCGACCGCAACCAGGGCAATCGCGGACGGCGGTGTCTGGAACGAAACCACCGGCAACACCATTTCGGGTGCGTTCTATGGTTGGTACGCGCAGAACGAAGGGCCCCATTACCTCGGGAACCCAATCAGCCAGCCCGTCCGCGACCGAGGTCTATTAGTGCAGTACTTTGATGGTGGCATCCTGATGCAGGACAGCACCGGCGCCGTTACGCTGGCGTCGCTCGGCAGCGAAATGGCCAACCATCTGGGAATCGATACCTCCCCGGTCGATGGAAGCGGGCTTCCCGTCTTCGACGAATCGCTCTTTTTCGAAATCTATAATCCGAACCCGATGGGCGACATGGCCGCGACCGGGAAGCGATGGATAGAGATAAGCATCTCCGAGCAGCGACTCTATGCCTATCAGGGCGATACGTTGATTTCGACCACGCTCGTCAGCACCGGTATCCCACCGAACAACACCGAGCAGGGCGTGTTTCACGTTCGATACAAACTCGAAAAGACGGACATGGCTGGTATCACCGACTCAAATGGCCAGGTGATCGCACTCGGCGAAGGCGAGGGACAATCCGGGACGCCGTACGACGTCAAGGATGTTCCGCACGTGATGTACTTCAACTACGATGCAGAGGCGCTGCACGGTGCCTACTGGCACAATAATTTCGGCACGCCAATGAGTCACGGTTGTGTAAACCTGCCACTCGATATGGCCACCTTCCTCTTCGACTGGGCACCGCTGGGGACCATGGTCTGGGTTCACGCCTGATCTTTTTGGGCAACCTGCGCAAAATATGGGACGGGCGGCATTGTTGCCGCCCATTTCTGGTGCTACCATCGTTCGATTAACACGCTCGATGGAGAGCGATGATCGATCGACGGCTGATTCGCGTACCCCACTCCCCTGCATTCGGAGCGTTCTTGGAGTCAGCAACGAACCAAACCCATCCCCGAACCTCTCCGCTCACGATCGCGCTGGCAAACCAGAAAGGCGGCGTTGGCAAGACCACGTCCGCAGTGAACATTGCTGTCGAGCTGTCACGCCGGGGCGCGCGCGTGCTGCTCGTCGATGTCGATCCGCAGGGAAATGCGTCATCCTCGCTCGGGTTGGATAAGCGCGAGCTCGACCTCACCGTGTATGACGTGCTCATCGAACGGGCCGTTTTGGCGGATGTCACCGTGCGAGACATCCGCCCTTCGCTCGACCTCGTCCCAGCCACCAGCTCGCTCGCTGGCGCGGAAGTCGACCTGGTCGAGTTCGCTGACCGCGCCATCCGCCTTCGCACGGCACTCGCTGGCTCCGCCGACCGCTACGATGTCGTGGTGATCGACTCCCCTCCCTCGCTTGGTTTCCTGACCGTTAACGCACTCTGCGCCGCGCAACATGTGATCGTTCCAATTCAGTGCGAATACCTTGCGCTGGAAGGGCTAGGACAATTGATCGGCACGATCGACCTGGTGAAAAAGCAGCTCAACCCGGAGCTCGACCTTACGGGCGTCCTGATGACCATGTACGACGCCCGCACTCGCCTTTCAGCGCAAGTTGTCGAAGAAGTTCGACGCTATTTCCCACAACGCACCTTCGCCACCGTCGTGCCGCGCTCGGTCCGGCTCGCGGAGGCGCCCAGCTTTGGGCAATCGATCGCCGAATACGACGCGGCTTCACGCGGGGCCGTTGCCTATCGCGCTGTTGTCGATGAGCTCTCCGCCCGGCTCGCTCTTGGGCTCACCGCACTCGAACCGCCGCTTTTCGCAGGCGCGACCGATCAGCTCGCCGCCCAAACGATGTCGTAAGGAACCATCTGCTACGATCGATGAGGAGTCCCTAATCTATGAGCATTACCGAAGAAACCACCAACACTCAGGCCCACAACGGACTCTCCGAGATCCAAAGCGCGCCATTCGAGCTCGAACTCTCCGGCGGAGCCATGCGAGCCGACAAGTTCGCAGGACTCGGCCTGACCTTTGACGATGTGCTGCTACTCCCCGCCGCATCCGATGTCGTCCCGGCCAACGTAGACACCAGCACCAGAATCGCTCCGGGAATCGTGCTCAATGTGCCGATCATATCCTCGGCCATGGATACGGTTACCGAAGGGCGCCTCGCCATCGCATTGGCGCGTGAGGGAGGTATCGGCATCCTGCATCGCAACCTGTCGATCGAGGATCAAGTGATCGAGGTCGACAAGGTCAAGCGCTCTGAATCGGGCATGATCGTCGAACCGGTTACCTTGCCACCCGACGCCCGGGTGTCCGAAGCTCTTGCGGTCATGGAGCGCTATCACATCTCCGGAGTTCCGATCACGGAAAATGAGGGCCGCCTGGTTGGCATTCTGACCAACCGCGACCTGCGCTTCGTCGAAGATGTCGAGCAGCCGGTCAGCAATCTGATGACCAGCGAAGGACTCGTGACGGCTCCTACTGGCACGACGCTCGAAGAGGCAAGCGCCATTCTCCACCGGCGAAAGGTGGAAAAATTGCCTGTGGTCGACGAGCACGGCTACCTGACCGGGCTCATTACCGTGAAAGACATTCAGAAGAAAATTCAGTTCCCGAACGCCACCAAAGACGCGTCTGGCCGCTTGCGCGTTGGCGCGGCGGTGGGCGTGGGCGGCGATTCGTTTGAGCGAGCGGTAGCGCTGGCCGAAGAAGGAGTCGACCTGATTGTGGTCGATACCGCGCACGGTCACTCGCGGGGCGTGCTCGAAGCGGTCGCGGCACTCAAACGCCGGCTGAACCTGCCAATCATGGCCGGCAATGTCACGACCGCGGCCGCGGTCGAAGCGCTCATTGATGCCGGAGCAGACGCCGTCAAGGTTGGCGTCGGGCCGGGATCGATCTGCACCACGCGAGTGGTCGCGGGTGTCGGGGTTCCTCAGATCACCGCCATCTACGAATGCGCCAAGGCAGCTGCGCGTCATGGTGTTCCCATCATCGGCGACGGCGGCATCCAGTATTCGGGCGACATTGCCAAGGCGATCGCCGCCGGGGCTGACGCGGTCATGCTCGGCAGCTTGCTGGCCGGGGTGGATGAAAGTCCGGGCGAAGTTGTGCTCTATCAGGGGGAACGCTTCAAGGAATACCGCGGTATGGGTTCGATCGGCGCGATGCGTGGCCGCTCGTATTCCAAGGATCGGTACTTCCAGGAGAACGCCAAGTCGGACAAACTCGTACCGGAAGGGATCGAAGGGCGCGTGGCCTACAAGGGCACACTCGGAACAGTGGTCTTCCAACTGGTTGGCGGCGTACGCGCTGCCATGGGGTACTGCGGCACTCCGGATATTGCCAGCCTGAAGCGCGATTCCCAATTCGTGCAGATCACCGCTGCCGGCTTGCGCGAAAGCCACCCTCACGATGTCATTGTCACCAAAGAAGCCCCGAACTACCGTATCAGTGGATAGCGCTCAACCATCTTCTGGTGAATGAGGGGGCCGATTCGACGGTTCCCTCGTTGCGTTTCGCGGAGCTGCCGAACGCGCGCTACCAATCTTTACGGCAGTCCAGGTGGAGATACTCACCACAGCATGACGGATTCTGACCAACCCCAACACGACGGTCGCCTGGACACAATGCTTCCAGGAGTTTCCGTCGCAGCAAAAATCGCCCTCCTGGCCGGTCTGGCCGGTGGGCTCTTTGCCGCGATCGTCACGTCGTACGTCGACAACAGATGGCAATATCAGGCGCTGGCCGCAGGACTTCTGCTCGGCGCCATCGCAGCTCTTGTGCTCACCATACGCAACCGCTCGAAATAGCGGGAATCCTGAAAGCATCCTGTCCGTTTGACTTTCCGTCACGTAGACTGTCGGTCACAGCAGTGAACGTACGCCCACGTGGACTATCGGGCGTTCGACTCTTGCGGGAGGCGAAGGCCGCGGTGTGCGGTACAGCAGTTTCGTAGGAAAGGGAGGAAATGGATCTTCTTGTAGGGATCATTCTCATTGTTTTGGGCGGCTTTCTCGCGCTCGCCGGTTTGCGGGTGTTCTTCATCGCGCTGCCTATCATGGGGTTCATCGTCGGCATGTCCGGCGGACTCGCTCTGATGGATCATCTTTTCGACAACCGATTCTTGTCGACAACGACCGGCATCATTGTCGGCATCGTGTTGGGGATCGTGGGAGCGGCCATCTCGTATATCTACTGGTATGTCGCCATTGTCCTGGGTGCGGCATTCATTGGCGCTAGTCTGGGCGCTGGCCTGATGAATGCCTTCAATGTCAATAGTCAGTTTGTGATCCTGGTCGTCGCCGTTATCGGCGCCATCATCCTCGGCCTGATGACGGTTCTCCTCGATCTTCCCATTTACTGGGTGATCGTCAACACAGCCTTCGTCGGCGCGACGATCCTCATCGCCGGTGCAATGCTTGCCCTCAACCGCGTCGACCGCGTCGACCTCGGTTATGGCACGGTCTGGGCTGCCATCGACGAGAGTTGGTTCTGGGTTATTGCCTGGGTCGTGGTAGCCGCGGTCGGTATCGGCGCTCAGCTGTCGATGATCACCCAAGCTGCCCTCCCGCAGGAGAAGTGGACCAAGTTGGAGCCAGCTCGCTAACGCTCCCGCACGTACGAACAGCAAGCGGGCCGTCTGGAAATTCCGGACGGCCCGTTCTTCGTTTGACCCGAGAATTGCCAAGGGAACGAGTGCCCCTAACCTCGAACGATAGCGACCATTGGGCGTCCGCCTCAGTGAGGAAGACCTTCGTACCTCGGGATGACAGAGCGGTCGAAGTTGGTTGGAAATGTACCGTCGTTGGGTCGCACTCGGTCTGCCGGAAACGGTCGCAGCGTCAACACCACCTTTGCGGCCAAGACGGGCCTACGCGGCGGGGTTGCCCTAGCCAGTGACGTGTAAGGCTGACGGGCACGATTTTTACCATCAGGCCGCTACGACAGGGCAACGCTAGTGGTAGATAGTCCAGTAGCCCCACACGACCAGGCCAACCAGAATCGGGTAGCCAATCCGGGCGGCAAGGTCGAGCGTGCGCGCCTCGGAAATTTGTTTTGCTCCGTGCAATTTCCCACCAATCAATGCCACCAGGATACAGAGCGCCGAAAGGAGGATGAATCCGTAGAACGCCCATTCGATGGCCACCGTGTATCCCACGTCGGGCAGGACTGAGACGACGGTGCTCAGCAGAACCGCACCAGTGAGCACTCCGGTAATGCCAAATGAGACTCGCTCGGTGGTTTGATCGTGGGAAAAGAAGAGTGAGATATAGGTGATCGCCAACAGCAAGATGAGCGGCAACAGGTTCTTGAGCAGGAACTGATCGACATTGCGGCCGATATTGATATCGACACTGACCTGAGAGAACTCGATTCCCTGACTGGCAACTTTCACTTCGGGGTTCCCAAGGTTCGACGAAGTTCCTACCGAACCGGCAAACGCCTGCAGATCGTCCGCCTTCCAGTTATTGATCTGGTCGAACGGCTGCGTCGCATTTCCTCCAACGGACAGCCGGTCTGCGATCGAAATTTGAGCGAAATCAGTGTCGATCGCATAGACGAGCTGGTCCGACGGGATGGTCCGACTCTGATAATGCACCAATAGATTCTGCGAATCGAACGGGAAGGAATGGAAGTCCAGCCGTGACGTGAAGTACCCGGTGACGCGATACACCTTGTATTTCATTCCGTCGACCTCGGTGGAGCGAACCTCGTCGACCGTGAGCAATTGCGGATCGGAGATGTTCGTAAACACCACATCCGCAGCGTCGTCATCACCGTAATACTTGAACCAGACAAAGAAGTCAGCGTAGAACGTCTGGTCAACGGTGTTGAGATCGCGAACGATGTTGAAGTCAACACCTGTCAGCGCAACGCGTTGCACTTCGAACGTGGAGTCCCCGACTTCGATGTATTCGTCTCCATCTGCGAGGTCGGTCTCCGACGCCACTATCGCTATCTGTCGTGGGGCCGAGTTGAAGAAGCTTCCGTTAGCGATGCCGATCGCCACCGGACGAGGAGCAGTCCGATTCGCATCGAAATAAAGTGGCCCGACAAACGCGGGAATACTGTTTACGGGCGAATCGAGTGCCAGCCAGGTATCACGGATGGCCGAGCGTTTCTCGGTTATTGAGAATGATTCGATTGAGGCTCCGGCGTTACGCAATCCATTTACGATAGCCACACCGGCATCGGCGCTCGTGAACGACCGCCAGGTGGGCAGTTCGCCATAGTCGGCCTGAATGCGCTCCGCAAGCCGGACCGCATCGCCGGTCATGCTATCGATGTAAAGCGGGGCGCTCGCATAGAAACCGTCGGTAACGATGCCGCCGCCGGCTGCTTCAGAGGCAGCATTTGCATCTTGCAAAAACATGCGCGAGCTGGAGGAATCGCTGCCGAAAATCGTGCCATCGACTCCGGCATCGCGCAGCGCAATCAATGCCGGCTGCGCTAATCCCGAGCCAGTTGCCAGCAGAACGACTGTTTCATTATGATCGCGAGCGATCTTCTCAGCGGCTTGCTGAATGGTGTCGCCTGCTTGTGAAACATCGGCTGGCAGCACGTACTGCGCCGAGATCGTACCGCCGGCTTCCTCGAATGCCAGCGCGAATCCATTTGCCAGCGACGAGCCGTAATCGCTTTCTTCAGAAACGATTACCACGTCGTCAATATCGAGAATACCGAGCACGTAGGAGGCCATCATCTTGCCTTGCGTGCTGTTGTCGAAAACGGTCCGGAAACACCACTCGCAATTTGCAGTCACGTTGTCCGCAGTGGCAGTTGACGTGATCATTGGGATGCCTGCCGCGGCGTAAATCGGGGCCGCCGCCAGGGAAGTGGAGCTCAATCGGTGACCAACCACTGCCACGAAGCGGTCGTCCGCCACGATCTGATTGGCGACTTCGGCGGCGATCTCGGGCGTGTCCTGATCGTCAAAGCTGACAATCCTGATCGGATGGCCTTCGATCCCGCCGGTGCTATTGGCATAGTCGATATAAACCTGCAACCCACGTTGCATCTGGAGCGCCGACTCTGCTCCCGAGCCAGTCAATCCCGCGGCAAACGCGATGTAGATTGGCTCCCCGCGGCTCGCATCGCGTGGCCAGAGGAACCAGATTCCCGCCACCAGGGCACCGAGAGCGAGCGCCGTTATGAGTGCGAGCGGAAGCCAGGGACGCCGGGCGCGCTGGGTAAGATGCTCGCCACCGAATTCCTCCGGGAGTGGGGGCGCTTCCATGTCGGCCAGCTCGGACGGCGGGGTCGAGACCGTGGTGCGCATGCGGGCGAGGCGATCAGCCACAACGGAGGAAGGATTGATTTCCAATGCCCGTTCATAGCAATAGCGTCGTTCGGCATCGTCATTTGCGATCGAGGCAAACCAGATCCACGCGGTCTCGTAGTCGGGATCGAGACGCAGCGCCGCAGTGAGCATTTGGCGGGCGTCGGATGCCTCGCCGCTATTGATCTCCTGGATGGCATTTCGTGTCCATCCGGCAGCAGTAGTGGGAATGGAATCACTCAAACTTGCAGCACCCCATCGGTGTTCGCCGGAGACGTGACACCGGAATCCCGGCCGTCATTTGGAAGGTTGTTCCCGACGAGAAAGAATGCTTGCTTGGCAGAAGGGCGTCAACCCGGGTTCAGCTACCGGCCGGCAATGTACGTACATGCGCGCGAACGGGTATCGTTGCGGGTATCGAGTTCTTTGCGCCTCGCTTCTGGAGTCACGTGTATGAGCACCGCCAAACTGTCCCACCTGCAGATGAATGTCAATGCCGCCAATCTGCCGTTCTATTCGGACCTTTTTTCATTTCTGGCGTGGGATCCCATCTATTCCGACGATGTTACGGTGTCGTTCAACAGCGTGGGCGATGTCTCGCTTTGGTTCATCGGCGGGGCCACTGCCGCAGCAAATGATTACGACGGACCGGGGGTGAATCACATTGCGCTGGCGGCCGAATCGCAAGCGGAGGTAGACAAGACGGTCGCCTACCTGGAAGCGCACGGAATCGAGCGCCTGTTCGAGACGCCGCGACATCGTCCCGATTTCTCCCAGAGTGACGAGCACACGTATTACCAGGTGATGTTCGAATCGCCGGACGGCATCCTCTTCGAGCATGTCTACATCGGCCCGAAGCAGAGCTAACTAGCGTATGTGTCAGATCGAGATCTATGTCCATCCCACCTGCAGCAGTTGTCGCAATGCTCAGGCATGGTTGGATGAACGCCATATTCCCTATGAGCGACGCGACTTCTTCCGCGACCGCTTTACGCGCAATGAGCTGGCCGGGATTCTCGCTTCGGCTGGGCTCACACCGCGGGATGTGCTCTCGAAACGCGCCCGCGCCTACTTGGACCTGGTGGGCGACCGCGATCTGAGCGACGTCGAGCTGCTCGATCTGTTGGTGGAAGAACCGACTCTGCTTCGCCGTCCATTGGTGATCTCCGGGGTCGCCACCGTAATTGGGTTCGATCGCGAGGGATTGGATCGTATGGTCTTCGGAAACGCTTCGACGGAGATCCACGGGCAGTAGTCAAAGACGAGGTTATTCTTCTCTCCCAATCGCCCTCAGAGACGCCGAGGGCACGCGACTAGGTGGCGGAAACGCTGGAGTTGCCGAACCCGTGGAACCAGCGCTATTCGACAACTAGACCGGCCCAGCGAACGCGTGCAGCAATCGGCTCACCTCCTGATAAGCCGGTCGCGCCGCGATCGATAACGCGGTATTCCCATTGGCATCCTGCGCGTTTGGATCGGCTCCGGCTCGCAGCGCAAGCATCACCCTGTCGACATCGTTGGAACCGGCGGCGCGAAAGAGCTCAGCAACAGGATCGGCGGGGAGATCGGAATGAATCGCTGCGAAGAGAGTAGTCGAGATGGTCCAGAACCCACGGGTCTGCGCATGATCGATTGGGCTGATTCCATCCTGTTGTGAAACGATCAGCGGATCGGCTCCTCCCGCAAGCAGAACCCGGACGGTATCGGTATATCTTTGTCCTCCATCTCCCAGAATGATCGATTCGAGCAGCGCGGTCCAACCAACATTGTTGATGTGATTCACCTCAATCCCGGCGCGAAGCAACAGGCCCACGAGCAACGCGTGTCCTCGTTCTGCGGCGCGGATCAACCCGGTACCGTTGTAGCTATCTTTAGATTCGACATCCGCTCCATGCATCAGCGTTAATGCCAGCAATGAGAGAAAACCCTCGCTCGTCGCGATGAGAAAGGCGCTTTGGACAGTCTCGTCTTTGGCGTTGACATCAGCCCCTTGCTGGACGAGCCGGGCAGCTTCGTCGAGGTCATTTCGCCAGGCCGCATCGATGAGCGCACGATTGAGGACATCGTTCACGGTCACTTCTCCACCTCCAGAGGCAACTGGTCACCGATAACTCGTCGTTGGCAACTGGCAACGCTAAACAGTTCGCCACCCGCCAGTTGCCAGTTGACGCTACGAAACCCAGTACCAGCTCGAGAACTGAAGCGTCAACAGAATGAGCAGAACGGTGCTGATGACCGCGAGGGGGAGGTAGATGATACGCCTGCGGAAGAGGATCGCCATCACAATGAAAAGCGGAAAGAGCACCAGGCCAAAGCGGGGGATGCTCATCAGGGGATGCACGCTCGACGGCTGGAACAAGGGGATCAGAATGCCCGGGACAAGGTAGAGACTCTGGTAGAGCGGAAGCACTTTGAAGCCGATGACGATCAGCACGATGAAGAAGACCGTCATGATGAGTTCGAGCACGTCGCTATTCGCCACGCGAGTACGCCACGCGTTGCTGGTAACCAGCGACCACGATGGATTATCGAGCAGCTGCCGGGTCCAGCTCCAGTCCACCGCGCTCGCCTGGAACGTTCGATCTTCCCCATATTGATGCACGGTCATTGCGCACCCGTTGATGGCGCAGTCAAAGGTTCGCCATGGCCAGGCAAACGTGCGGTTCCACGCCCCCTGCACTTCGATGAAATTGCGCCAATTCCCCTGGGTTCGCTCCAGATAAGCCCCGAAAACGACCGGTCCGAGCAACGGCATGGCGACCGTGATGCCCTTGGGGATCATGGCGCGCAGATAAAAGCCATTCTGCTTGACCCAGAGCACCGCAAACGGAATGACGAGAAAGATCCCGTGGGATCGCGTGAGTGCTGCCAGGGCTCCCAGCAAACCAGCCAGCCACCACTTGCGGATGCGTGCGCAAAGAATGGCAGCCACGCTGAGCATGAGGAATGTCGACTCGGTATAGACCGCAGTAAAAAAGAGAGAAGTCGGGAAGAGCGCAAGCGCCCAAAGTGTGCGCCGGGCGATTGGGGTGTCGAAGTCGACACGTACCAACTGGTAGAGCAGCACCATCGTCACGAAGAAACAGAGGTTGGCGATCAGATATCCGGCGACATCCGGCTGCAAACCCGTGACACGAGCGAGTCCCCGCATCGAGATCGGGAATGCCGGCCAGAACGCGTCGTTCCAGACATGTTGCTCTGGATACCCTTCAACGGCGATGAGCCGGTACCAGAGTCCATCCCAGAGGCGCAGGGGATCGACGACGTGCTGCCAGAGTCCAGATGGAAGAGGCGGCACGGTTCCATATGGTGGAGAGGGGTTGTTGCTCGTTCCAAAGAGACTTGCCAGCGTGGCGGTGATCTGCACGATCAGGAAGTGCACCGCGGCAACGATCAGTGGATAGCCGATTTCCCAGCGCGGTCTCTCCGCTGCCACGCTCTTGCGCCGCGGCGGGGGTACCGTTTGCGTCTGGATGGGGATGGTGTCGTCGCTATGCGCGGCCACCGTTCGTCGTGGAGAGCTGGCCATGCGGGTAAGCATAGGGTTCCCGCAGCGCATGTGCGAATGCCACCGCGCTGGTAAGGATAGAATTACAGAATGTGCCGAACGAACCATGGTGCAGCGCGGACAGACGTGCGACGCTGCAGAGAAACGGGATCGCAATCGGATCGGCAGTTGCGAGCAGAGCGCACCGATGTCGTCGAACGGCCGGGCAGCCAGAGGAGAGCCAGATGAGCGCGAAGAATCAAGTGGCGATCGGAGATAAAGTCATTTCGAGTGACGGGCACGGGTTGGGCGATGTCGAGCACCTCGTGGTCGATCCAGCCAAGCGCGAGCTGGCTGCCTTCATCGTCGACAAGGGCTTTTTCGACCGGGGCCGGGTCTGCGACCTCGGCTATGTCGATAACGTTGACGGCAACCAGGTCAAGCTCACGCTCACCCGCGATCAGGCCAACAGCCTGCCTGAGTGGGTCGAGCAGGAATTCATGCAATTCAACCAGTCCTCCGGTCTTTCCGGTGGCGGGCGCACCTTCGACAATTCCAGTGGCGGCACGTGGTATCACATGGGTCCCGCCGGTGGGGGAGTGCCCAGCACCGGAGCCAGTTCGTTCTTCCAGCCGGCTATCGTGGGCGATGTCAGCACCGAAATCGTCTCCCCGATCGACGAGTCGGATATCGTGGTCGGCAAAGGCACCGAGGTCTATTCGATCGACGGATTCAAGCTCGGCCAGATTGACGAGATCGACTTCGACGAGCACGGCAAGATCAGCAGTTTCTCGTTCGAGAAGGGTCATATCTTCAGCAAGAAGGAGGTCAGCGTTTCCGTGGACGATGTCGACGGGATTACCCAAAAATACGTTCGCCTGAAGCTGACCCGGGACGCGCTCGGCGCCCGATAAGCCCGCGCGCACCATCATTCAGGAGTCCGTGCATGACCTCCGCGCGTGGTCTCGAACAACGAGCCTGGGAACACAGTATTTTCCCACTGATCCAGATCGAAGAGCTGAAACAACGCGGGCCGATGATCTGGACCGAAGGCGAAGGCGTCGGGCTTTCCGACATCCACGGGAAGCATTATCTCGACATGATGGGCAGCCATAGCCGGGCGAACTCGCTTGGCTATGGCAATGAAGAGATTGCGCGCGCGGTTTATGAGCAGATGCGCTCGTTGCACTATGCCGGCACCGTCGCGAATCTGACCGAGCCGACGATCGAGCTATCGGCCAGGATTGCCTCGCTCGCGCCGGGCCGGCTCTCGCGGGTTGTCTATGTCAGCGGCGGATCGGAAGCGGTCGAAACCGCGATCAAGCTGGCCAAGCAATATCACCTCGCGGCCGGTCGAAAACCGCGCGCCCACAAGATCATATCCCGTTGGAATGCCTATCACGGCGCGACGATGGGCGCGCTGGCGGCCACCGACTGGCTCGGCACCCGGCACATCTCCGAACCGGGTGTGCCTGGGTATTCGCATATCCCTGCTCCCGCGCGTTACCGCAATGCGTTCGGCATGACCGATGACGACTATGCCGATTTCTGCGCAACCTATCTGGAGCAGCAGATTCTGCATGAAGGGCCGGAGTATGTCGCAGCCTTTATTGGCGAGCCAATCATGCAGGCGCATGGGGTCCAGATGCCACCGACCCGCTATTGGCAACGGGTGCGGGAAATTTGCGACACCTACGATGTGCTGCTGATTGCCGACGAGGTCATCACCGGGTTTGGCCGCACCGGCAAGTGGTTTGCCATGGAGCACTTTGGCATCGAGCCGGACATTGTGACGATGGCCAAAGCGCTGACCGCCGGGTATATGCCCATGGGCGGCGTCATCACCCGGCCCGAGATTGCCGATGCGCTGCCGATCTTCCGGCATGTGCACACCTTTAGCGGCCATGCTTCTGCGGCAGCAGCAGCGCTGAAAGTGATCGAGATCAAGGAACGGGACGGTCTGGTCGCAAAAGCCGCCTTCGACGGCGAATGGTTTCACGTCTTGCTGAAGGAGTTGCTGCTCGACAAGCCGATCGTGGGCGATGTGCGCGGCATCGGCATGTGGCACGCGGTGGATTTCACCAGCGACAAAGCGACCAAAGCCTCCTTCGCCGATGACACCGTGCCGGCTATCGTCCGTCGTATGCAGGAGAAGGGCGTACTCGTCTGCGCGATCGGGCCTTCTGCTTTGGAGATGGCTCCGCCGCTCATCGCGACACGCGAGCAACTTGCTCATGCGGCCGAAATTGCCGCCGACGCGATCGACGAGATCACCGTTGAATTGGGGTTAGGTTAGGCAAATCCGTCGAGGAGACACCTGGCGATCTGATTGCTGTGGTTCGCGTGATGGGTCACGCGGGAGCGGGAATCGCAAAGTTCCCCGCAGAATTTCCACGTATGTCTCGTGAAGCGCGACGGATCACATACCGGCCCCAAAAGCTATTGGGCCATGGAGGATAGGCACGTCTCTCTTTTTTCGCGCCCGATATACTAGCGCCGGCGTTACAGGTTCTGGCCGATGTCGCGACGGTGCGTGGCGATCAGCATGAAGCCACGCAACACATCCGCCAGGCAACCGCGGTTGCGCGCGAAGCCGATTTGACGGGCATGCTCATGAACGCCGAAGCGAGGCAATCTCACTATCTCATTTCCCATGGCGAGGTGGACGGCGCAGCGCACTGGGCGGAATCGCACCTGGCGTTCGAGCGGAACCCAAAAGAATACCGGCAGTATCAGGAAAACGCGGTTCTGGTGCGCTACCTTATTGTCACGGGTCGTATTTCCGAGGCAGAGGCGTTGATCGCGCCACTTTTTGAAGACGCGCGCCAAAACAACCGGCGGCGCGATGAGTTCGAGATGGCGGTACTGGGCGCATTGGCCCGTTGGCGCGTGGGCGACGAACTCGGGAGTATGGCGAAATTCCGGCCAGCGCTCCGGCGGGCCATGGAATATCAATGGGTGTTTACGCTGGCGCAGGACGTGCACTTGCTTGCCCCGATGCTCGAACAGGTCAGTGAAGATGCGGAGCTGGGTGGTTTCGTGAACGGCATCTTGCGCGATCGACGAGACCGGCTGCATCTGCGGGTGGTTCTGGATTCGACCGGTTCTCCCCTGACTCCGCGGGAGCGCGATATGCTCTCCGGTTTGCTCACCGGCAAGTCGAACCGTGAACTAGCGGACGAAATGTTCATCTCCGAATACACCGTCAAACGGCACCTGTCGAACCTCTATTCCAAGCTCGGCGTTTCCAGCCGGGCGCAGGCCATCGCATTCTTCTCGAATCGCGGTGAGGGAGCGGCATAGCGGCGAAACGCCGGCGCTAGTAATCCTCAGGCGTTCCCGTCACCGAGACTTGCTCCAGCTGGCTCGTCCCTTCCGATGTTTCGGAGACTTTCCAGACTTCATCGAACATCGAGCCGGCGCGCACATCGTCAACATGACTGATGACGAAAAGCTGCTGGAAGGACTGGTTTTCTTCCATTAGGCGCTGCAGCATCTCCATAAGATTGCGGCGGCGATCAAGATCGAGCGAGCCGAAGACCTCATCCAGCACCATGAACTTGATCGGGGTGGCGGCCTGCCCACCGATGATCTGTGAGAGCGCCAGCCGGGCACAAAGCGCGATGACATCGCGCTCACCGCCGGAATACTGGCTGAGGGGGAAGCGGTCGTCTTCCCCGTCGTAGACTTCGATGCCATAGTCCTCGGTGAATTCGAGTCGGTCGTACTTACCATCGGTGGCCTTCTCCAGCAGCTCGCTGGCAATTTCGCCCAACACCGGCGTAACAGCGACCGCAACATATTTCTCGAAGCGCGCGAACTCACGATAGACCCGGTCGAGCTCGCCGGCAGCAACCTCCGCGGCGGCCGATTCGTCCGACAGCGCCTTGAGTCGCGCTGCGAGCTTGTCCAGATCGTCGCGCAGTCGCTCAGCCCGCCC